>NZ_CP040710.1:0-300000 GCF_005943945.1 Aggregatimonas sangjinii
GTTCAGGAAATTGTATGATGTGTATTCAGTCTGTTTATGCCTGCAAAACTTTCAATTCAGAATCCCATAGACGATGAAATTGGTTTCGTTTTTCGTTAGTAATAAAGTTCATCGGTTCGCAAGTTGAGGAAACGGGAGGTGGCAAAATAGGTGCTGATAAACGAAATCAAAATCCCTAGTAGAAAAACGCCTCCAAAAACAATACCCAACAGCTGTATGTCTTCCAACAAATTCAGCTCAGGAAAGGTTTCGTCCAAGTAGTAAAGTAGTCCCGCCAAAGCCAGCATGGCCAGGAGCGATCCGATAACACCCAATTTAATATTGGTTTTGATAAAGGGCTGGCGGATAAAACTCTTGGTAGCCCCAACCATTTGCATGGTCTTGATGATAAAACGTTTAGAGTAGATGCTCAGCCGAATGGAGCTATTGATGAGCAGTACCGCGATAAACGTAAAAATACCACTAGCGACCAGAATCCAAAAACCGAGCTTCTTTACGTTGTCGTTCAAAAGGTCAACGAGCGGTTTGTCATAGCTCACCTCTTCAACATATTCCTTTGCGGTAAGCTTTTCGGCGATATCCTCGATCTGTTCGGGAGAGACAAAATCGGCCTTGAGCTTAATATCTATGGAGTTCTTTAGCGGATTGTACCCTAAAAAATCCATGAAATTCTCCCCGATTTCTTCCGTGTGCTGCTCGGCGGCCGCCTCCTTTGACACATAGGTAGCCGATTTTACGTATTCGTCGGTAGCGAGGCTTTTTTGCAGTTGGTTGATTTCGACTTCTTTCGCACTTTCTTTCAAAAAGACCGCGATGGTAACCTGCTCCTTAAAGTGGTCGGCCATTTTTTTGGTATTGACCAACAACAGCCCGAGTGTACCCAAGAGAAATAATACTAGGCCGATGCTCAGCACCACTGAGAAATAGGAAGAGATCAGC
Source organism: Aggregatimonas sangjinii (assembly GCF_005943945.1). Classification (GTDB taxonomy): domain Bacteria; phylum Bacteroidota; class Bacteroidia; order Flavobacteriales; family Flavobacteriaceae; genus Pelagihabitans; species Pelagihabitans sangjinii. The sequence continues at coordinate 940 of NZ_CP040710.1, forward strand.
TTGCGTTTTTGGAAATTTTCAAAAGACTTGGCCATAATCGGTATGAATGCCGTAAAAGTAGGAAAGTAAATTGAATAAACTTATTTTTGCCGCTTACCTAAACATTTCCGGTAGATGCAGTACAACTTCAATGAAATAGAGGCAAAATGGCAAAAGTTTTGGGCCGATAACCAAACCTTTAAAGCTGAAAACCACTCCCAAAAGGAAAAGTTCTACGTGTTGGATATGTTCCCCTATCCGTCAGGTGCCGGACTGCATGTGGGTCATCCGTTGGGGTATATCGCCAGCGATATCTACGCACGCTACAAAAGGCATAAAGGCTTTAATGTTCTACATCCTCAAGGCTATGATTCCTTCGGTTTGCCCGCCGAGCAATATGCGATACAGACCGGGCAGCATCCCGCTATCACCACTGAAGCCAACATCAAAACCTATCGGAGACAGTTGGACCAAATCGGATTTTCATTCGATTGGAGCCGTGAAGTGCGCACTTCAAATCCCAGCTATTATAAATGGACGCAATGGATTTTCATTCAGTTGTTCAATTCATGGTACAATAAAGATTCCGATAAGGCTGAGGACATTGAAACCTTGACTGTTATGTTCCAAAAGGATGGAAATACCAAGGTGCATGCCGTTTGTGATGACGATATTACGCCTTTTTCAGCGGCCGAATGGGCGAAATTTTCAAGCAAGGAGCAACAGGAAATCTTGCTAAAGTACCGTCTTACCTATTTGGCGGATACCGAGGTGAATTGGGTGCCGGCCTTGGGTACGGTGCTTGCGAACGACGAAATCGTAAACGGTGTCTCGGAACGCGGTGGCCATCCTGTAATCAGAAAGAAAATGACCCAATGGAGCATGCGCATCACCGCCTATGCCCAGCGATTGCTGGATGGCTTGGATACTATCGATTGGCCACAACCCCTTAAGGATTCACAAACGAATTGGATAGGGAGAAGCGAGGGGGCTGAGGTGATTTTCCCCATCCCAGCCTTCCCCGAGGGGGAAGGAACACCTTCTGTACCAAGATATATGACTGGAGGAAATAATTCACATCTGTCGCTTGAAAGAGCAAAAGAAATGCGAAATAATCCAACCCCAGCCGAAGATGCACTCTGGCAGAGTATAAAATCCAAGAAGGTCGGCCATAAGTTTAGAAGGCAGCATTTGATCGATAACTACATTGTTGACTTTGTTTGTCTTGCGAAAAAACTAGTTGTTGAGGTTGATGGGGATATTCATGACCTGCAAAAAGAAGAAGATGAAATTCGAACAGCTGTTCTAAATGAGCTAGGGTTTATAGTGCTCAGATTTAGAAATGAAAGAGTTCTGGGAAATATAGATGCAGTTTTAGAAGAAATTGCAACTTGTTTAGATAATAGGAAGGTTCCCCCTTCGGGGGTTAAGGGGATATCAGTTTTCACCACCCGCCCCGACACCATCTTCGGGGTCAGCTTTATGACCCTTGCCCCGGAGCACGAGCTGGTGCCAAAAATCACGACCCCGGATCAAAAAGCTGAGGTCGACGCTTATATCGAAGCTACGGCTAAACGTTCCGAAAGGGACCGAATGGCCGATGTCAAAACGATTACAGGAGCTTTTACCGGGGCGTATGCAGAACATCCGTTCACGAAGGAACCGATTCCGATTTGGATCGGCGACTATGTTTTGGCGGGTTATGGTACCGGGGCAGTAATGTCCGTGCCCTGCGGAGACCAGCGGGATTGGGATTTCGCAAAGCATTTTGGTATTCCGATTCCCAATATTTTTCAGGGGATTGATATTTCGGAAGGGGCCTTTTCGGATAAGGAAAAGACCATCATCGCCAATTCGGATTTCCTAAACGGCTTGCCCTATAAAAAAGCGGTAAAAACCGCCATCTACGAGTTGGAAAAATTGGGTCAGGGCAAAGGCAAGGTCAACTACCGCCTGCGCGATGCCGTTTTTAGTCGGCAACGGTATTGGGGAGAGCCTTTTCCGGTGTATTATGACGCATCGGGAATGCCGCAAATGCTCGATGAAAAGTTCTTGCCCTTAGAACTCCCCGAGGTCGATAAATATCTGCCTACCGAAACTGGGGAACCGCCACTAGGCAACGCCAAGAAATGGCATTGGTTGCAGTATGGCGATGAGGGCAAGGTAGTGTCAAAAGAAGAATTTGAAAAAGCCATTTCGGAAACCGAGCGTAGCCGAAGTGACGAAATTAAGGGTGGGCCTTTGGAATTGAACACCATGCCCGGCTGGGCAGGCAGTTCCCAATATTTCAACCGCTATATGGACCCGCATAATGAAGATGAAATCTTCTCCCAGGAAGCCATCAACTACTGGCAGGACGTGGACTTATACATCGGCGGCAGCGAACATGCTACGGGACATTTGCTGTACAGCCGTTTTTGGCAGAAATTCATGTTCGATAAAGGCTTGGTGCCCAAAGACGAGTTTGCGAAGAAGCTGATCAATCAGGGGATGATAACGGGGGAAAGTGCATTCTTGAGAAGAATAGTCAATGGGTACTATCAATATCAAGAGGGAATTTCTCAAAATGAGTTAGAGGAAAGTGAGAAGGAATTTGAGTCCATTTTTGATACCTATTTTTTGAACAATGTTGTTTCATGGGATTTGCTTAAAGGTAAAAAGCAACATGATGCAATCGCGGGTGAATTATATAAACTAGCAGATGTTTTTCCCAAGGATATCATAGAGGAGATATTTGAATCTTCAAAATTTGATGTTGATAAGATAACTTTTACAGTTTCGAAAATTCATGTTGATGTGGCTTGTGTTGATTTAAAGAATCAATTAATCTTAAATAAGTTCTTTGATTTTTATAAAGAGGATACATCTCCTAGTGAATTATTTATGACAAATGGCACATATTCTGTCTCCCGCGAAGTCGAAAAAATGTCCAAGTCCAAATACAATGTCGTCAACCCCGATGATATTGTCCAGGAATACGGCGCCGACAGCCTACGGCTTTATGAAATGTTCCTTGGCCCCTTGGAGCAATCCAAACCTTGGAATACGGCCGGCATCACAGGGGTGCACAGTTTCCTGAAAAAACTTTGGAAGCTCTACCATTCCGGACCCAATGGTGAGTTCAAGGCAAGCATCGCTCCACCTTCGGGGGAGTCGGAGGGGGCTCTAAAAACCCTCCACAAAACCATCAAAAAAGTTGAGGAAGATATCGAAAACTTCAGTTTCAATACCTCGGTCTCGACCTTTATGATTTGCGTGAACGAACTGACAGCCCAAAAATGTAGCAGTCGTGAAATTTTGGAACCTTTGGCAATCCTTGTTTCCCCCTATGCCCCGCATATCGCGGAGGAACTTTGGGAAAAGCTGGGCCATACCGAATCGATTGCTACCGCGCCTTTTCCAAAATTCGAACCGAAATATCTGGTCGAAAGCGATAAAGAATACCCGATATCTTTTAACGGCAAAATGCGCTTTACGATGAACCTTCCGTTAGACCTGTCGAAAGAGGAAATCGAATCGGCGGTAATGGCAAACGAAAAAACGCAAGAGCAATTGCAGGGTCGCACGCCCAAGAAAGTAATCGTTGTCCCAGGTAAAATCGTAAATATCGTGGGTTAATCGCACGCGTCTTTACCCTATAATCGGGGTTTCAATAAACAAAGGTTTGTCACGATAGATATTTTAGGTCGTTTTCTTCACGGATGTCATATGGGTCTGTCCTAGGTTATTTATTAGGAAACGAGCAAAGCGGGATTGATGAAGTAAACTGCACCTCGGTTTGATGCTATAGGAATAGAATGTATCATTTCTAAAAAACAAAATTTCAAAACTGGACGATTATCTAGGTTACCCCTACAAAATTGTTATTTCTTCGAATAAAAATTATAAAATTGAAGGAACACCCCTAAAATTTTAAGGGATAATGTGTTGAAAAAGTTAAATTCAGGTAGAAAACCCCTCTTTTTATCGATTTTGTTTTTGTACTTGTCTTTTTTATTTCAATTTTGATGCAAATTAAAATGCAATGGCTATGATTATAGGAATTCCCAAAGAAATAAAGAATAATGAAAGTCGCGTGGGCATGACCCCGGCAGGTGTTTTTGAATTGACGAAATATGGGCATAACGTACTGATCCAATCCACCGCCGGTGATGGTAGCGGTTTCTTCGATGCGGATTACCTGCATGCAGGTGCGACAATCGTGAATACAATCGAAGAAGTGTATGCTGCAAGTGATATGATCGTAAAGGTAAAAGAGCCTATTGCACGTGAGTATGGCCTTATTCAAAAAGATCAAGTCGTCTTTACCTATTTCCATTTTGCTTCGAGCGAGCCTTTGACCAAGGCGATGATCGAAAGCAAATCGGTTTGTATCGCCTATGAAACGGTCGAAGACGATGAGGGCACCTTGCCCTTATTGACACCGATGTCGGAAGTGGCAGGAAGAATGGCCATTCAGCAAGGCGCTAAATATTTGGAAAAACCCGTAAAGGGCCGTGGCGTACTTTTGGGGGGCGTACCAGGTGTACAACCCGGAAAGGTATTGGTGCTTGGGGCCGGGGTAGTTGGCATACAGGCTGCTAAAATGGCAGCAGGGCTTGGGGCACATGTGACCATTATGGATATCAACATGAAACGCCTTCGCTATGTCAACGACGTGATGCCACCACATGTCGTCACCGAATTTTCCAACGAATACAACATTCGCAAACACATTAAAACCCATGATCTTATTATCGGTGGGGTATTGTTGAAGGGTGCCAAGGCCCCGAATCTTATCACTCGGGAAATGCTCAAGGAAATGCGACCGGGAACGGTTATCGTAGATGTCGCGGTAGACCAGGGCGGATGCGTTGAAACGACCAAACCTACCACCCACGAAGACCCAGTGTATATTATCGACGATGTGGTGCACTATTCCGTGGCGAATATGCCAGGGGCCGTACCATATACCTCTACGGTAGCATTGACCAATGTGACCCTGCCCTATGTAGTAAAACTGGCCAACCAGGGTTGGGAAAAGGCTACTGTCAATGATGCTACCTTGCATAAAGGGTTGAACATCGTTAAGGGTGAAGTGGTCTACAAAGAAATTATCGAAGCCTTTGGTTGGGAATCGGCCGAGGTCTAGAACATACATTTTGTCATGAAAAACAACCCTGTCTCAATATGGCGGGGTTTTTGCCGTTATAGAGGTATTATCTTGAGTACAATGAAACGATTTTTGTACGCAAGATGAACTTTGTTATCTTTAAGTAGAATTAAAACGGATAGAAATTATGATGGGATATTATATATTACTCGGTGCGATCGCCCTAGTAAGTTGGTTGGTGAGTAGCAAGCTAAAAAGCAAGTTCAAGCACTATTCGAAAGTGCAATTGCAGAATGGAATGAGTGGTGCGGAAATCGCCGAGAAAATGTTGGCCGACCACGGCATATCGGATGTAAAAGTGGTTTCCACGGCAGGAATGTTGACAGACCATTACAATCCTAAAAATAAAACGGTAAACCTTAGTGAAGGAGTGTACAACCAACGGAATGCGGCAGCGGCAGCGGTTGCGGCCCATGAATGCGGTCACGCGGTACAGCATGCGCAGGCGTACGAGTGGTTGACGATGCGATCCAAACTGGTTCCCATAGTGAGCGTTACCTCGGGTATGTCGCAATGGGTCGTTTTTGGAGGTATTATGCTGGGCGCTGCGGCCGGTATCGGTCTTGGTTACTGGGTAGCCGTGGCTGGTTTGGTAATGATGGGCATGGCGACCTTGTTCAGCTTCATTACACTTCCCGTGGAATATGACGCCAGTAATAGGGCATTGGCCTGGTTGAAAAATAAGAATGTGGTTACCCAACAAGAATATAAAGGTTCCGAAGATGCTTTAAAATGGGCGGCACGTACCTATTTGGTGGCTGCCATCGGCTCTTTGGCTACTTTGGTCTATTGGGCGCTACAAGTATTGGGTAGGGATTAATAACCAAAAAAAGGATAGGGGTTCTACAGCTAGAACTCCTTTTGAAAACCTGTTTGGACTGCGTTCCGAACAGGTTTTTTTTTGTAAAGTAAAACATGATGCGTAGTACTATCAATATACGATTGGCCAATGAAAATGACCTTCTAGCAATTGAAACGGTCGGCGAGGCGTTATTTGATTATCCGATACTAAAAAATAGGACGGTTGAATTCTTAAACGACCCAAGGCATCACTTGGCGTTGGCATTTGAACATGACACCATAGTGGGAATGGCTTCAGGAGTCCATTATGTGCATCCCGACAAAGATCCTTCCCTTTTTATCAACGAAGTTAGTGTGCTCGAAGGCTATCAAAATCATGGTATTGGGCGAAGTTTGGTCAAGTATCTTTGTGCGCATGCTAGCCATATAGGCTGCAGCGAGGCATGGGTGCTTACTGGACAAGAGAACGGTGCAGCTCAAAAGGCATATCTTGCCGCTGGTGGTAAGAAGGAAGATGCCAATACTATCCTGTTCGAGTTTGAATTGTAATGTTGGCAACGAACAAAACGAGCTTTAATCTCTATTGGGGAGGGTTTGAGCTGGAAAGTCATTTGGCATTCATCTGCAAAAGGAAAAAATGGAAAAAGAAATTGAGCGTATATGGATAGACCTTCACGACGAATTGTTTCGATTCGTGCAAGGGCGGGTCAAAAATGAACAAACCGCAAAAGATATACTGCAAGAGGTGTTTTTAAAAATACAATTGAACTTACCTAGCCTAAAACATACGGCCAAACTAACCTCTTGGGTATATCAAATCACCAGAAATACAATAACCGATACTTATCGCAAAAGCGGGAAAACTACCTCAATAGCTCCTTTTGATTTTCCGGAAGAGGAAGGCACCGATTCGGAATACGCCAAATTGGAGGGTTGTATCAATCGGAAAATCAAGGAATTGTCTCCAAAACACGAAGAGGCCATCCTACTGACCGCGTTTAAAAAGTACTCCCAAAAAGATTTGGCCACTCATTTGAACATCTCTTACTCCGGCACAAAATCCCGGGTTCAAAAGGCGAAGGAACTTCTCAAGGAAGCGATACTCGATTGTCCCAGCGTAGCGTCCGATAGTACAGGGAAATTACTGGGGTATGATAAAAAAGAAGGCTGATTCTACGTCTTTTTAAAGCATCGCACGTCTATCTATAGTAAAGAGCTCAGGAAGGGTTCGATCACCTTAAATAGAATACTACTATGGAAAATACTAAAAAGGTTCAAGTTCAAGTGCTCAATGCTTTCGTAAAGAACGGCTCAGGGGGTAATCCCGCCGGGGTAGTGCTCGATGCCGATGCATTGTCGGATAGCGAAAAGCTTCAAATTACCGCAAAAGTGGGGCTATCCGAAACCGCCTTCATTTCAAAATCGGAGACGGCCGACTTTAAATTGGATTTCTTTACCCCGAACCGCCAAATAGCCCACTGTGGGCATGCGACCATCGCTGCATTTTCCTATCTCAACCAATTGGGATTGGTAAGCGGTAGCGCCAGTTCAAAAGAAACCATCGACGGGAATAGGGAAATCAAATTGGTGGGAGACCTCGCCTTTATGGAGCAACAAAAGCCGATATATACTGGTGTTGTAGATAGTGAAGTATTGATTTTAAAATCCCTCGGAATACAAAAATCGGATTTGATTCCCAATGCCCCTATCCTCATGGTCAACACCGGAAATTCGTTTGTGATCGTACCGGTTAAAAATCTCGAAATTCTTAAGAATATACGGCCGAACCATACATTAATATCGGAGGTAAGCGAGACCTTTGACCTTATCGGATTTTATGTTTTCGCTATGGAAAACCCGCTTTCCGATACCGATGTTGCCACGAGAATGTTCGCGCCTAGGTATGGCATTGAAGAAGAGTCTGGAACGGGAATGGCGGCGGGACCACTTGCGGCCTATCTCTATGATAAATTGAAAATCGAAAAATCAACATTTCATATCGGTCAAGGAACATTCATGCAAATACCTTCCCCTTCGTTGATAAAGGTTAAATTAATGCTCGAAAATGGCAAGATTATAGGCTTAATGGCCGGTGGTAAGGGACTACTACAGCGAAAATTTGAAGTTGAGATTGACGGTGCTAAATCGTAATCTGTCGGTCTATTTGTTGGTCTAGGGAGATAAAGGTTTCGGTGCGGGACACGCCTTCAATTTGTTGGATATCCTTATTGAGTACATGCATTAGATGTTCATTGTCCCGACACAGTACCTTGATAAGAATAGACCAATTGCCGGTCGTATAATGGCACTCCAACACCTCCGGAATTTTTTCCAGTTGTTTTACGGCAACGGGATTGCTCATCGCCTTATCCAAGTATATACCGATATAGGCCATGGTAGTGTACCCCATTATTTTTGGGTTGATGACGAATTTCGAACCCGCCAAAAGCCCAGAGGCTTCTAACTTTCGCAAACGCTGGTGAATGGCCGCCCCGGAGATACCGATATTCCTCGCGATTTCCAAAATGGGTTTTCGGGCGTCGGCCATTAAGAATCTTAGAATCTTCTTGTCGATACCATCGATTTTTACGTTTTTGAAATTGGATTTCATAGATAAGCTTTCATTTTTACCATAAAAGTACGGAAGTTATACGGAATCGAAGTTTATGCACGGGGGTGTTAATCGAATGATGGCATTACTTCACACAGTTTTCTAACGCAATACAGATTCCGTATTGTAACCTAAATAGGGCACCTCGATTTCCTTGAAAACCATACCATACTCCTGAAGTTCGCGGAGTATGGGTTCGTAGACCTCTTTTTGAAGCGGAATCTGAACGCCGGGCGTGGTTATTTTCTTTTTGAGGATGAGCAGAGTAGCAATGGCAACGGGTAAACCTACCGTTTTTGCCATGGCGGTATGGGTTCGTGTCTCCCCGAGTACGACCATGTTCGCATCGATCTGATGTTTTTTGCCCTGAAGCTCATAGCCGAATTTGTGGTACATGACGATCATGTCTTTTTCGTTGTCCTTTAACGTCCAACTCGCTTCTAGAATTTGTTGTAATGCCTGTGCCGGACTGGCGTTTTCGATGGTAATCGTCTTTTGTGAATCGAAAAGATTGAGTTCCACCAATTTCTCCCACATAATATCGTCTTGATCGATATTCAAGTAGTGTCTCAATTTCAACTCTACCGAATCGGTCGGGGAATAGGGCAAAAAGGAATTGGTAAAATCGCGGTAAGACATGCCTTTTGAGTTTTCGAGAACATAGGTGTCGTCGGTCATGCCCAATTCCACCAACATATTCCATGCCTTTGAAAATCCGACCCTGCGCATGGTACCCCGATATAAGGTGAGTACGTCTTCGAGTCCGTACGCTTCCCGATAGTTGAGGGAGTCTCTGTTGGCATACCCTTCAAAACGACCGTATCCTTCAATTTCGAAAAACTCCGTCCTGCGAAATAATTTATGGTAGGGAATGTATTTATATGTACCTTCCTGTAAGAATTTTGCGGCCCCTCCCTGTCCTGCCAACACCACATTTCTGGGATTCCAGGTAAACTTATAATTCCATAGGTTATCGTCGCTTTCAGGGGCGACCAAGCCTCCGGTAAACGATTCGAACAACAAAATTTTACCTCCTTTTTCGCGAATACGGTCTAAAATCTGCATGGCGCTCATATGGTCGATGCCGGGATCCAGACCGATTTCATTCATAAAGACGAGTCCTTTTTTCTTCGCTTCTTCATCGAGGGTCTTGATTTCTTCGGATACATAGGAAGCCGTGACCAAGTGCTTTTCGAAGGCGATACAATCCCGGGCTACTTTCATGTGCATTCTGGCAGGAAGCATAGAAACGACGATATCGCTCTGCTTTATGGCCGATTTGCGCTCTTCGTCCTCGAAAACATCAAGCCGAACGACGGTACAGGCGTCATGGTTTTTAATAGGTGAGGCGATTGCATCGGGATAAAGGTCGCCGATGGTAAGATGAAGATTTTCCGATGTCGATTTCTCTAAAAAATAGTCGATCAAATAGGAGGTGGACTTGCCGGCGCCAACAATAAGTATTTTTCGGGACATGGTATCAATCGTATTTTCAAACATTAACTTTGTGCTAGAACGAAAGACGAAGGTATTGATTGTTATATTTATAAAAAAGTAGAACGTTAAAGTTATGAACAAAACAATTTTTATGACAGGAATCATCCTTGGTGTCTTAGCGGTCATATTAGGGGCTTTTGGCGCGCACGGATTGGAAAAAGTATTGGATACCGATGCCATAGACACCTTCGAAACTGGGGTGACGTACCAAATGTATCATGCCTTACTGCTGTTGGTCTTAGGTGGTGTGATACCTATTCCCGAGCGTACAAAAAAAGTAGTCTACTATCTAATGACCCTAGGGGTGGTTTTGTTTTCTTTTTCGATTTATTTTTTGGCCACCAATGCCCTAACAGGATTCGATTTTAGAACCATCGGCTTCATTACTCCGATAGGGGGAACGCTTCTTATCGCAGGCTGGGGATGGTTGGGTCTCGGCTGTATTCGACATTTCAACTAATAAATCCGCAAAATAGATAGGTAAAATATATATTTATGATAATTTTGCGGCATAAAAATAACTCTTGAATGAATAATTCGAAAAAAGCACCAACTACCGTCTCTTTGGCTTCCTACGGGATAACCCACCAGAACATCAACTATCAATTGCCTTCCAGTAAGCTGCATAAGATTACTTTGGAAATGGGCATGGGGAAGGAAGCCTCTTCGGGGGCTTTGGCTGTAAATACCGGGGAGTTTACCGGTAGATCCCCAAAAGATCGCTTTATCGTTAAAGACGAAACCACAGCTGAAAAGGTGTGGTGGGGCGATATCAATATCCCTTTCGAGCCTTCAAAGTTCGATGCGCTGTATGATAAGGTCATCGCATATTTGAATGACAAGGAATTATACGTACGCGACTGCTACGCCTGCGCCGACCATAATTACCGAATGGATATTCGGGTCATTAACGAGTACCCTTGGTCGAATATGTTCGCCTACAATATGTTCATTAGACCGACCGAGGAAGAGCTCAAGAATTTTAATGTTGAATGGACGGTCATCAACGCGCCTGGTTTTATGGCCGATGCGGCAGTAGATGGCACGCGCCAGCATAACTTTGCGATTTTAAACTTTACTAGAAAAATAGCTCTTATCGGAGGTACGGGATACACCGGGGAAATTAAAAAGGGAATTTTTTCGGCCCTGAATTTTATTCTTCCCGTAGAAAAGAACACCCTACCGATGCACTGTTCATCGAATGTAGGCGAGAACGGGGAGACAGCGATTTTCTTCGGACTTTCCGGAACGGGAAAAACAACCCTTTCTACCGATGCTTCCAGAAAACTTATCGGTGACGATGAGCATGGGTGGAACAACGAGAACGCCGTTTTTAATTTTGAGGGCGGCTGCTATGCCAAAGTTATCAACCTATCCCAGGAAAGCGAGCCCGAGATTTATGGAGCCATAAAAAAAGGCGCATTGTTGGAAAATATTATAATGGACGAAAATGGGGTAGTTGATTTTGCCGATACCTCCATCACTCAAAATACAAGGGTCAGCTATCCGATTTACCATATTGATAATGTACAGCGGCCTTCCATAGGAAAGAATCCGAAAAACATCTTCTTTTTGACCGCCGATGCCTTCGGCGTTATACCTCCCATTTCAAAGTTGACACCAAGTCAGGCAGCCTATCATTTTATCTCTGGTTATACAGCTAAGGTAGCAGGAACAGAGGCTGGGGTAAAAGAGCCTATTCCATCATTTTCGGCATGTTTTGGGGCACCTTTTATGCCTTTACATCCCGCAAAATATGCAGAGATGTTAAGTAAGAAGATGAAGGATAGCGGAGTGAACGTATGGCTGGTAAATACCGGTTGGACAGGGGGTCCCTACGGTGTTGGTACACGAATGAAATTGAAATATACCCGTGCCATGGTCAACGCAGTTTTGAATGGAGATTTAGGATTGTATTCCTATGACGACTATCACATTCACTCGGTCTTCGGGGTAGCACAACCAAGGTCTTGCCCTGGTGTTCCTACCGATGTGCTGAGTCCGCGTACGACTTGGAACGATGATAAGGCCTATTACACCACGGCTTTTAAACTGACCAACGCTTTTCGGGAAAACTTCAAACAGTTCGAGGCCTATGCCAGTGAGGAGATTCGTAGAGGCGGACCGCAACGATATGCCTTCTAACAAATTGATGAGCAATTGAAACCAATAGAAAAGAGGGTGTCTAAAAAGTACTTTCAGCCGTATTTGCGAAGCACGAAGCAGTCTGTAACTCGTTGGTATTGACAAACAGATTACTTCGTCTTGCTCGTAATGACGTTTGGGTTATACTTTTTAGACACCCTCTTTTTTGGTAAAGACAATATTTGTCTCTTATTTTTTATTCGCTTCGTTTATATATTTCTGCAGCGCCATGGTCATTGAAGGCGTATCCGGGGTCGGTGCCTTAATATCTATCCGCAGGCCGGCATCTGTTGCGGCATTTACCGTAGAATTGCCGAAAACCGCTATTCGCGTCTCCTTTTGGTCGAAATCAGGGAAGTTTTGCAATAAGGATTCAATCCCCGATGGACTGAAAAAGACCAAAATATCGTAATAGACATCACGGAGGTCCGATAAATCGCTGATGACCGTTTTGTAGAAAATACCTCTGGTCCAATTAACGCCCAATTTGTCCAAGGTTTCCGGAACAACAGGTTTTAAGGAGTCGGATGAGGGTAAGAGAAATTTTTCGTCTTTGTATTTTTTGAAAATACTCACCATATCGGAAAAATTCATTTTCCCAACATAGATTTTACGCTTTCTATACACGACGTACTTCTGCAAATAATAAGCGACCGCTTCCGACTGACAGAAATATTTCATACTGTCCGGTACTTTAAAACGCATTTCCTCGGCCAGCCTAAAATAATGATTTACCGCATTTCTGCTGGTAAGTATAATGGCAGTGTAGTTTTTGAGGTCTATCTTCTGCTGACGAACGTCCTTCGCATCTACGCCCTCTACATGAATAAAAGGTCGAAAATCTACTTTCACCTTCTCCTTGTCGATAAGCCTCGCATACGGAGAATTTTCCATTTTCGGTTCTGGCTGAGATACCAAAATCGTCTTTACTTTCATAGTTCTCAATGGTTTAGGTAGCTTCCTATGATGACTAAGGGTGCAATTTCGAGTGCGCAAAGGTACAAAATAAAATAGAAAAAATGGCTAGCGATGAATTTTTGATGATTCTGCAATGCCGCTGTCCAACCCATGACATTGATGGAAAGAATAAGCAAAATTGCTGCATAAACTATAATTTCCGAATCAGTAGCAACAAAAGACAATGCGATATTGGCCAAAAACATGATCAGGCCACTGTAATTCAGGTAGGAGAGCTTTTTAAATACGATTTCAGACAGTACTTTCGAGGATCCAAAAATAAAACCATTACCTAGTTGTAAGAGGATCTTTAGAATAAAAAAGGTCAGTACCGCTCCTGTGATGACCAGGAAAAGAGTGGGGTTTGCATCATTCGGCATTTGTAGGAGTACATTGCGTGCCAAAAACACGAAAAGCGAAAAATTTATAAGCTGAAAAATCGTAAAAAAGACGTGAAACCAATTCCCGAGCTTGTCTTTTTTATTGTACATGAAAATATACTTGTTGTTGAAAGGCAGTATGATAAAGTTCAAGAATCGACTATAGAACATACTTTTCGCAATGACCACAAAAAGCAAACTAGCAAACAGCAAAATGGTTACCCAATCTATGGTATTCGAAGGTCTTAAGAGCGGCTCCATTAGTCTAGTTTTATGGTTTTCCCATTGAGCCCGAAACGCAAATCCTTTTCGGAGATGCTCAGCCTGAAATAATCGGGTGTTTTCGTTTTGGGCGGGGGTAACCTAAACGTAAAATTAGTGGTATCATTTGATTTGAGCACCGAAATATTTTCATCGGTGGCGCTCACATATATGGGAATTACCTCTTGAAGTTGCTTGTAATCGTCAAGGTAACCCACGGCGAATTTTAGTTTCTGTAAATCGATGTCTTCGTCATACGGGTTGAAAATCTTTACAAGCCGTTCTTTTTCCGTATCCAACGAGAAAGCATCACCATCAACGATGCAGCGTAGTTTTCGAAACGATTCGAATTGATTGATGTAATGTCCAAAATAGGGCTTTCCTTTGGCGTTTTCGAAAGCAAGCTCGGCATTTTTGAGAAATGGTGATACGTAGTACACTTTTCTCAATTGTACATTACGTTCGCTATCATCGAGAGAGTATTGATTTTGTCTGTAATTGATGTTGTTCAATGAAAAAGAAGTGTTTCCGCTGTAATAGGCATACATCGGTGCAAGACGGTAGCTATTTTCGAAAACAACCGGGGTATCGCCCACTTTGTCCTTGAGCTGTTGCACCCATTTTTTATTTCCGTGGCTTTCATAATAAATCGGGAAAAGGGGTTCAAACACAAGTCCCAGGCGCAGATAAAGCAAAATAACAATGTTTAGGATGCCCATGCGGTAAATCCATTTGCGACTGGTTTCGTCGGCCATCATATCCCTAAAGACCAAGATGACCAACGGGATGCTCACTACGATAATCCATTGGGTTTGTACACGACGGTTAAAGCTTGAGATAAAAAAGAAAAGCAGTACCCCGTACGTCAAAAAAAGAAGGGCTTTGGTAAATACATCTTTCGACCTCGTGCGGAAAAGCGACCGGTAAATCCACGGGAACGTAAATCCGAATAAGGCAACCAAATTGACCAAAAAGCCCAAGGTGTATTTGTTGAAATCATAGGGGCCGTTCTTCCGTTCCGAAAGGTGGTACTTGATCGAGATAAAATCCTGCTCGTACAGCCATAAAAAATGAGGTGTATAGGCCAGCAAAGCGACTAGTACGGCCAACCAGGCATATGTATTCTTGAGTAATTTCAAATTGGAGAGCAGTACGAAAACGATGATCAGTACCGCATGGTATTTACTGTACATTAAAGCTGCCATGACCATACCAAGGGCAATGGCAAGGCCTATACCGGGCTTTTCCACAAAACGTTTGTAGACCAAGAGAAACAGGGCACAGAAAAAGAGCAGGGGTGTATCGGGCAAGGTAAGGAAACCATAGGCGTTCAATAAGGTCATCGAAAAGGCAAGTACTACGAAGTGGGTGGCGTACTTGTTTTTCTGAGGGTGGTCTATGGTTTTCCACAAGACCAGCAAAGTACCTACCGAAAGCAGGCAGCTTACAAATCGTACCCCGAGATGGCCTTCAAAAATCAGACTGCTGAGTGCGATAAACCAAGCCACCATGGGCGGATGATCAAAATACCCGAACGTAATATTCCGAGCGTAGTGCCAATAATAGGCCTCATCGAAAATCAACTCTGTAAAATACGCCTGCGTTACATTTAGAATGAAAATAGCGCCAAGCAGATAAAGCAGGGTTTTGGGAAGAGTTGAAGGCATATACACGATGATTCAACGCAAAATTAAGGGTTATAGTTTTAAAAAAAGCATAAAACCCTTCAGGCGGACGTAGCGCAGTAGTTTAAAATACTATTTTTGTCTACAGACTGTTTTGAAACAAGTTCAATATGTGATTAGTCCCGAAGCTCCGGGGTTATAGGCTGTTTATCCTACCGGACGGGCAGGAGAAAATGACGAACCTATTTTTAGACAATCTTCCTAACACGCGAAAATCAATGTCCGACAGCCTACTCATTATCCCCACTTACAACGAGATTGAGAATATTGAAGCAATCATCAAAGCTGTTTTTAAATTGAAAAAGGACTTTGATGTCTTGATTGTTGACGACAGTTCCCCGGATGGTACTTCGGCAAAGGTGACAGCAATGCAACTCGAGTTTCCCGATCGGCTTTTTCTTGAGGTTAGGGCAGGGAAAGGCGGTCTGGGAACGGCTTATATACACGGCTTTAAATGGGCGATCGAAAAGAAGTACGATTACATCTTTGAGATGGATGCCGATTTTTCCCATAATCCCCCAGATTTGCTACGCTTGTATCGGGCGTGTAAAAACGGGGCGGACATGTCCGTAGGTTCGCGCTACAAAAAAGGGGTAAATGTGGTCAACTGGCCGCTGTACCGGGTGCTGTTATCGTATGGGGCCTCTTTTTACGTTAAAATGATAACCGGAATGCGGGTACACGACCCTACCGCCGGATTCGTTTGCTACCGAAGACATGTTTTGGAGTCGATAAGTCTAGATTCTGTGCGGTTCGTAGGCTATGCATTTCAAATCGAGATGAAGTTCAGGGCCTATTTACTGGATTTCAAGATCGAGGAAGTCTCGATTATCTTCCGGGATCGCGTTAAAGGTAAATCAAAGATGAGCGGGTCTATCGTAAAGGAAGCTATTTGGGGTGTGTTCGTGATGAAATTGCGTAGTATTTTTCAAAAAAATAGATTCTGATATGGGACGTAAGTTAATTAAGAATGCAAAGTTGGTCAATGAAGGAAGGATTTATGAAAGTGACCTTCTCATAGCCGATGATACGATTTTGAAAATCGCTCCCGACATCAGCGATGCAAGCGCAGTGGTCTATGATGTGGCTGGAAGTTACGTGCTACCCGGTATTATCGATGATCAGGTGCATTTTCGGGAACCGGGCCTTACACACAAGGGCACCATCGCGACGGAGAGTAGGGCCGCACTGGCCGGAGGTATCACTACATTTATGGAGCAACCGAACACCAATCCCCAGACCACCACGAGGGCCAAGTTGGAGGAGAAGTTCGCCATGGCCGCGGAAAGTGCCTTTGCCAACTATTCGTTTTTGTTCGGGGGTACCAACGATAATCTCGAAGAACTCAAAAAATTGGATAAAAATGCCTGTTCTGGGGTAAAGTTGTTCTTGGGATCTTCAACGGGTAATATGCTGGTCGATGATGAGGTGGTGATCGAGCAGATTTTCCGCAATACCGAAATGGTGATTTCGGCGCATTGTGAAGACGAAACGACCATCAAGCAAAATCTCGCTCGGTACAAAGAGGAATATGGCGACGCCATTCCGATCAAATACCATCCGCTTATCCGAAGTGCGGAGGCCTGTTATCTTTCTTCGTCAAAAGCGATTGCCCTCGCCAAAAAGACGGGAGCGCGTTTGCACGTATTTCATTTGTCTACGGCCAAGGAGACGAATTTGTTTCGAAATGACATACCACTTCATGAAAAGAAAATAACGGCAGAGGTATGCATTCACCACCTTTGGTTCTCCGATACCGATTACGATGAAAAAGGTACACTGATCAAATGGAACCCTGCCGTAAAGACTGCCAATGACCGGGAAAAGCTTTGGGAGGCCTTACTGGATGACCGTTTGGATATTATCGCCACCGACCATGCGCCCCATCTTTTGGAAGAAAAAGACAATGTGTATACAAAAGCCCCTTCGGGTGGGCCGCTAGTGCAGCATGCCCTGCCTGCTATGTTAGAGAAATATCATCAAGGCATGATTTCGTTGGAGCAGCTGGGGCAGAAAATGTGCCATAACCCGGCGATTTTATTTCAGATTGAGAAGCGGGGTTACTTGAGGGAGGGGTATTTTGCCGATTTGGTCGTTGTCGATCTCAATTCCCCTTGGGATGTATCGAAAGACAATATCGCTTATCACTGTGGGTGGTCTCCTTTTGAGGGAACTACCTTTTCGTCTAGCATCACACATACTTTTATAAACGGTCATTTGGGCTATGAAAACGGAAATTTTTCAGGGCAGCGCAAAGCAAAACGCTTGACATTCGATAGGAATTAATATGAAGAATAGATGGATACATATCGCTGCCTTGCTACTCATGGTTTCTTGTGGGGAAGAATTGATCGACAAACCGGACAACTTGATCCCAAAAGATAAGATGATTAATATTATCGAGGAAATGGCGGTTATCAATGCGGCCAAATCGACCAATGCGGATAAGCTACGGAAAAAGGAAATCGACCCTACTGATTTCATCTTGAAAAAATACGAGGTCGATAGCCTTCAATTTGTGGAAAGCGACCGCTATTATGTGTCGAAACCGGTCGAATACAAAGATATTTATGAAACGGTGGAAAAACGCTTGGATGCAAAGGGCAAAGAAATGGGAGAGACCAAACGTATAAGAGACAGTATTTCCCTTAAAAACCAATTGCAAGAGGCTCAGGAAAAAGCAAGAATGCTGAACGAGGCTACCGATTCTCTTCCTTAAAAATCCGGCACGAAAAGGCGATGGTCTCTTTGATGGGCTCAAAGGTGAAATTCAATTCATCTTCGGCTTTACGGGAGGAATAGTATTTACGCTGCTTCAAAGACGCTATTCCGTTCCTAGTAATGCGGCGTCCCTTTCCGGTGACCGTATTCCAAAATATATCCAATAAACGAAGTAGCTGCAGCTGCCATAGCTGTAGTTGCTTTGTCGGCGGCTTTACACCAAGGTAAGTTGTGAAGTGTACTAATATCTCCTTGTAAGAGCAGTTTTCCGCAACGGCGATAAAGCGTTCTTTTTCCAATTTTGATTCCATGGCCACTCGCATCATCCGTGCAACATCGGTCACGATTACGAAACCGGTACCCGATGGTGGATAAAAGGAGTAGCCCTTATTCGCCGTGGCAAACAAAGTGCCACTGCCCCCTTCCCAAAAACCAGGTCCGATAATGACGCCGGGATTTATCATGACAACTGAAAGCCCTTCTTGCGAACCACGCCAGACTTCTAACTCCGCCCCGTATTTTGATCGGGAATATACATCGGCATGCTGTTCGGTAAATTCATTTTCTTCGGTAATGGGTTGACCATCTAAACTAGGTCCTATGGCGGCAATACTACTTACGTAACAGAGTTTTTGAACTTTTCTGGCGATACAAAGGTTTACGATATTCGCCGTGCCCTCTACGTTCACCTTCATTAACTTGTCAAAATCATTCGGGTCAAAAGAAATGAGCGCGGCCGCGTGGTATACTTTTTCGATATCCTCAAAAGCGGTTTCTAAGGCTGGAATGTCGTTGATGTCTGCCAGCATCCATTCGATTTCGGCGAACATTTGCGCACTATTTTCCACGTAGTAAGAAAACACCTTTTGCACGGCTTGCAAGTTGCTCGACTTACGGTGCACTGCACGGACTTTATAGCCCTTTTGTAATAAAATAAGCAACAAATGTGACCCTACCAATCCCGTACCTCCAGTGACCAAAATCATGGTTTAAAGGTAGCGATTTGGCAATTGTTATTTTGAATTCGCAGCACTGAAAAACTCCAATTGGAGTTCTTTATATTTGCAGCGTAGAAAATCAAATACCTATGGCGATTAATTTTGTGGAAGAGTTGAAGTGGCGCGGAATGTTGCACGATGCCATGCCAGGAACCGAAGAACACCTGTTGAGTGGTATGCAATCGGCCTATATGGGCATTGACCCTACCGCGGATTCGTTGCATATCGGACATTTGGTCGGGGTGATGCTGTTACGGCATTTTCAATTGGCAGGGCACAAACCCTATGCCTTGGTCGGTGGTGCCACCGGAATGATCGGAGACCCCTCGGGCAAATCGGCCGAGCGGAATCTGCTCGATGAGACCACCCTACGTCATAACCAAGAAGCACTGAAAGAACAGCTATCCCGTTTCTTGGATTTTACTGGCGACACTGCCAACGCAGCAGTACTGGTGAACAACTACGATTGGATGAAGGATTTCTCCTTTCTCGACTTTATTCGCGATGTGGGAAAACACATTACGGTCAATTATATGATGGCCAAAGACTCCGTGAAAAAGCGCTTGTCCTCAGAGGCGAAAGAGGGTATGTCGTTTACCGAGTTTACCTACCAATTGGTACAGGGCTATGACTTTCTTCATTTATACAAACACCATAATTGCACCCTTCAAATGGGAGGTAGCGATCAGTGGGGCAATATCACCACAGGTACCGAATTGATCAGAAGAATCAGCGGGGGTAAAGGCTACGCGCTTACCTGTCCGTTGATTACCAAGGCTGATGGTAGCAAATTCGGAAAGACCGAAGGCGGTAACATTTGGTTGGATGCCGAGAGAACATCGCCCTATAAATTCTATCAATTTTGGCTAAATACCTCGGATGCCGATGCGGAGAAATATATCAAGATTTTCACGTTCATATCAAAAAAAGAAATCGAGGGTCTTGTAAAAGCCCATAGGGAAGCACCACATACGAGGGGCTTGCAAAAACGCTTGGCGGAAGAGATTACGGTGATGGCACATTCCCAAGAAGACCTTGCCAATGCCCAAAAAGCCACTATGATACTCTTTGGAAAATCCACCTCCGAAGATCTGAAACAGCTGAATGAAAAAACATTCTTGGATGTTTTCGATGGTGTACCGCAGGCGGAAATTGGCAAGGCCGACTTGAAAAACGGATTGGATATGATTGCAGCCCTTGCTGCGAAAACGGGCTTTTTAGGGTCTAATGGCGAGGCACGTCGGGAGCTGAAACAGAACTCCATTTCAGTAAATAAGGAGAAGGTGAAGGAGGATTATACCATTACCGAAACCGATTTGATCAACGACAAGTTCGTGCTGTTGCAACGCGGGAAGAAAAATTACTTTGTTTTGGTCGTTAAATAGGACCGCTCATGTTGCCGCATCGAGTGTTCCATTCAAATCAAAGCTATTTTGCTTATTTAGAAACAAGCATTTAGGCAGTTGAGATGTACGGTTTTTTCGAATTAGTTTCCGTTTCCAATAATGGACAACGTTTTACCTCCTAACGTTTCCGTGTGGTATCCAATAAAAACAGTTCATTTTCGTTGTTACTAGGAGAATCCCCTAAACTAAGTAGCAATGCGCAAAATACTGTACGTTTTTAGTCTTTTAACCCTTCTGGTCAGCTGTGACAAAATTGACGACCTCACCAAGTTCAATCTGGACTACGAGACACAGGTAACCATACCCTCTTCCGCTGGTATTAACCTGCCCTTTGATGTGCTGACGCCGGAAACGGAAACCGATTCCGAATCGAAATTCAATTCCAACGACACCCGTAAGGATCTGATAGAGGAAATAAAACTCACACAATTGCAACTGGTCATTACCTCACCTTCCGATGCCGATTTCAGTTTTTTAGAGTCGATAGAGGTATATATTTCGGCCGATGGCCTTGAGGAAATCAAAATCGCCTCTAAGCTTGACGTGCCCGAGACCGTGTCAATATTGGATTTAGAAGTTTCGGACGCCGATTTAAAGGAATACATCAAAAAAGACAGCTACAACCTGCGTTTAAATACGGTAACGGATGAGGCGATGAGTCAAGACCACGAAATTGATGTTAATTCTACCTTTTTCGTTGATGCCAAAATTTTGGGACTTTAACGTTTGTCCAGAGATTATCGGTCAGAGCACCATCAAATTACAACCCCGAATATCGGAATGGTCGAACCGGCCTAAAATCTCAAAACGCCCGTCTTCATAGCGTTTCCCTAGATCTTGAGTGGCGATAAAGGCACAGGAGTTGATATTGGCCAAATCGATGACGTTGATACCACCTGTTTTATCAATGGGCTGCTCCGTTAAGGGGTCTTCGGTATCCCGTACCAAAACACGCATCCATGGAGGTGTTTCGAAAATACCATTACCCAAGGAGTAGGCTTGGGATAACAGTTCGGTCATGCCGTACTCTGAATGTATTCCAGTTACACCAAAGCCTTTTTTTAGCAGGTCGTGCAATTCTTCCCGTATCATTTCTTTTCGACGTCCCTTCATGCCCCCGGTTTCCATGACGATTGTATTGCGGAGACGAAAGCTGTACGTTTCCACCAAATCCAACAAGGCAAAAGACACTCCGATGAGGAGGACCTTGGTTCCTTTGGCATCCAATCGGGTAAGGGTTTGTGCTAGATCATCCACCGCATCCAAATAAAAACCACTTTCAGGATGACCGCTTTGAGCGATAAGGTCCGTTACCATATAGATTAACGAAGAACCATCGCGTTCCAAATAGGAGGGTAACAGCGCCAGAACGCAGTAGTCCGAAATAGCCCCATAAAAATGGGCGAAACCCTTTGTGTAGCTTGTCTTGTAGGTAGATATATCCGTAACGTAATGCTTGCTTAGAGCGCTGCCAGTTGTGCCGCTACTGCTAAAATCCATTGTCTCCGGGGCTGAGCCTGTGGTGATTTTATATTTTTTAAAGAATTCAATCGGTAAGAACGGAATGTCGCCAACATTCAAAACGGAAGCTGGGTCTTTTTTCAAGTGATTACAGAAATCACAATAGATCTGGTTGTGCTCATATTGATATTGGAATACGGAAAGGGCAACGGATTCAAAGTTGTACGCCGGTGCGTCGGAGGTTACTTCAGATGCAATATTGAAAATGGTTTCGTTACCGATCATTTGGTAAAAATAGCCAAATTAATAGCGCTATGGGACTAGAGATTAGGTCATCGTCTGTGGGAGGGGAGGTGCTTTTCGAGGCTATTGGAGCTAGAATTGGCCTTCCAACATCAGCTTGCGGTCAAGTACAGACTATTTGACTACCAACTTTCGGGTAATGCTCTTGTTTTCCTCAACAACTTGCATCACGTACACACCGGGGTCTAAGTCCCTGACGTCCAAGCGGGTGTTGGTTACACGAGCGCGCAATACGACCTTACCAAAAACATCATATACCAGTATGTCTTTTTGTGCATTTTGTGCCGTAGTGATGTAGATAACATCGTTGAAAGCAGGGTTTGGGTACATTTTAAAACCAGGTATTTCCGCTTTTCCTACAGCATCATGCGCGGGTATTTCTTGAGCGGAAATACCCATGGCAAATGCCAAAAAGAGCATCGTGTAAAGTAATTTCATAAATATTGATTTGGGACCAATACCCTAAAGGTAAATAAAGCAGGGCCTTACCTCATAAAATTGTTGTGAAACGACTTAAATTGTAGGTGAACAAAATGAGCGATGTGATTCATCGATATTTTCGGTAATTCGTCGGAGAGTAAAAGTAAGGAAGGCCGAACGGGAAGCTACTTAATAATCAATTTTCTAGTGGCGACTTTATCCTTTTCGAAAACACGCAGGACATAAATGCCCGCATCCAAATCGGAGAGATTCAGGTCAGATCCTAAAATGGTTGTTTGAAGTACTTGAGTGCCCATGACATCGAAAATCAAGATGTCTTTCGGAGCATTCGCAGCCGTATTGATATACACCTTGCCGTCCGTAACCGGATTCGGATACAATTTGAAGCCATCAATATCTCCATTAGTGCCCGATTCTTGGGCATAACTAAAGGAAATAAAGCATAAACAAATAAGAAAGTAAGGTTTATTCATACAAGGTTGTATAACGCAAATATAATAAAATTCCGGTTTTATCGTTTCTCGATGCTGCAAACAGTTCAAAAATTTGGCCAAAATGCCGTAAACCACAAGAAAAATTGAAAAATCAGCAAAATAAACCAGTGGATACTGCTTTCAAACTATTACCGTACCTGTGCCTCTATCTTATATTATAGGCTTTTTGGTACTTAAAGTGTGGGTAATCAATAACGTCGGCTTTAAGACCAAAATTTACACGCACTGCGACCGGGTTCTTTATTTTATGTGTAAAAATGGTGAGGGTTAACATCTTCCTTTCTCAATGTTACCTCAAAGTTATGTTATCCTAGGATGCCGCTCTTTTAGGAGAGCGGTAAAGGTTTTATATTTATATTTGAAACAGTACGACCAAGTTTTCAACTATGAAAAAAAAGGACATTCGAATATTGTTGGTAGATGATGAGCCGGATATTCTTGAGATTGTAGGTTACAATCTTTCTGGGGAGGGATACCAAATATTCACTGCTAAAAACGGAGTCGAAGGAATAGCGAAGGCTAAAAAGAAAATGCCCCATTTGATTTTACTGGACGTAATGATGCCCGAGATGGATGGCATCGAGGCTTGCGAAGTACTGCGAAAGACAGCGGGATTGGAAAACGCGATTATCGTATTTCTTACGGCCAGAGGTGAAGACTATTCCCAGCTGGCAGGCTTTGACGCCGGGGCCGATGATTACATCACCAAACCAATTAAACCCAAAGTATTGGTCAGTAAGGTAAAATCCTTACTCCGAAGATTAAAAGACGATACCGCCGAACCTGAGGATATCGTTACCGTTGGTCAGATTGTCATCAATAGGGAAGAATATAAAATCGTCAATAAAGGAGAGGAAATGGCACTTCCTAGAAAGGAATTCGAATTACTTTCCCTCTTGACTTCCAAACCCAACAAGGTATTTAAGCGGGAAGTGATTTTAGACAAGGTCTGGGGCAACGAAGTGGTCGTAGGTGGTCGCACTATTGATGTGCACATCCGTAAACTTCGGGAAAAAATCGGAGAGGAACACTTCAAGACCGTAAAGGGCGTAGGTTATAAGTTCGTACTCTAAATGGTATTTTGTACATTGCTTTCGCGCTAGAGAGCATCAAGTATTTTAAACTATTCTTTAATCCTTCCACAAAAGCCGATGGCAATCAAGCTAAAGAGGTCATATCGATTTGCGATTCGTTCAGCAGCCTTGATTACGATAGTTGCGCTGCTTTTCATGGCTGTCATACTTTTTATTTTTCATTTTTTGGATTGGAGAATCCTTTTATCTTTTACCGTCGTACTATTTATCATTTCCTTCTTCATCCTCCAGATTAGGATCGAGCGTTTCATTTACCGACGGATAAAAAAAATATACGATGACGTGGCGCTCTTGGAATCATCTACGCTAACCTCCGACCCCATTACCACCGATATGAAGACCTTGACGGCCGAAATCGAAAAATTCGCCAAGGACAAGAAAATAGAGATCGACACCCTTAAAATTAGGGAAGAATACCGAAAAGACTTTCTAGGGAACGTATCCCACGAATTGAAAACGCCGCTCTTTACCGTACAGGGATTTATAGAAACCCTGCTTGACGGTGCTATCGACGATAAAAAGGTGCGGGAAAAGTACCTGCAAAGGGCCAATAAGGGGGTCGATCGCTTGATATATATCGTAAAAGACCTGGATTTAATCACCAAATTGGAGGCCGGGGAACTCGCTGTGGAAACGGTGGATTTCGATATTATTGAGCTAATAGGCAATGTTTTCGACCTGCTTGAAATGAAGGCGGCCAAAAAGAAAATAGCGCTTGTTTTTGATATGGACTATCAGGAGCCGATTCGAGTATTGGCAGATCGTGAAAAAATACAGCAGGTGCTGACCAATCTTCTAGTGAACTCCATAAAATACGGCAACGAAAATGGTACGACCGAAGTTAGTGTCGAGAATCTTATACAGAATAAGGTAATTGTACGGGTTACCGATAATGGTGAAGGAATCGATACGCAGTATCTACCACGTCTTTTTGAGCGTTTTTATCGCATTGATCGCAGCGGAAGCCGAAAAGAGGGCGGCTCCGGACTTGGCCTGGCCATCGTGAAGCATATTATCGAGGCGCATGGTGAAAAAATCTACGTGGAAAGTGTTTCGGGTGTCGGTTCTGAATTCTCGTTTACCTTAGAGAAGGCCACCGTTTCCAACGAAGAAGAAGAGCTGCTCACCTTCGATTAGATTTCTTAGTTTTGCCCAAGCAATCGGGAATTGAAAATGGGGAGCAAAAACAAGCTTAAACGATTTAAGGAAAACGAAACCTTCAAAAATGTACTTCAGCCTACGCGGGAAGAAGTAAAGGCAGGCTTTCCCCTAAAAGGAAAATGGTCTGAGCATTTCGGGAACGACAACCCGATAGTGCTGGAACTAGGCTGTGGAAAAGGGGAATATACCTTAGGATTGGCCGAACAAAATGCCCGAAAAAATTTTATCGGAATCGATATTAAGGGCGCTCGATTCTGGAGGGGAGCCAAAACCGCCTTGGAAGAGGAACGGGAAAATGTAGCCTTTCTACGATCACAAATCGAATTGATCGATGCGCTGTTCGCCGAAAACGAAGTCTCCGAAATCTGGATTACCTTTCCAGATCCTCAGATAAAATACAAACGCACCAAGCACAGAATGACGAATGGCATGTTTTTGGAAAAATACAAGAAAGTGCTTTCTCCGGGCGGACTGGTGCATCTCAAGACCGATAGCGAATTCATGCATGGTTACACTTTGGGACTTTTGCATGGGCTTGGCTATGAAATCAACTATGCCAACCACAACGTGTATAAGAATGAGGGAAGCCCTGCCGAAGTTTTAAATCTTCAGACTTTCTATGAAAAACAGTACCTTGAAAAAGGGAAGCCCATTACGTATATCCAATTTAAACTGAGCTAGTGTATAGTTACCAGACCAACGCAATGCAGCACCTACTCATCTTATTCTTCGCCACCTTTTCCGCTGCCGCGATGGCGACCGTACCTCCTGGTCTGCTGAACATGAACGCAGCCAAGGTAAGCGTTGAGAAAGGAAAGCTGAACGGGGTTATTTTCAGTCTGGGGGTCTCGACAATGATTTTGATACAGGCGTATATCGCGGTCATGATTTCGAAGTTCCTGTTCAATAATCCAGCGGTTATCGATTGGCTACTAAAAATCGCTGTAGGCGTGTTCGCATTTTTTGCGATATACTTTTTTAGAGCGGCGCGGAACAAAAATCCCGTGGTTGCTAAAGCGGTAACGGTCAGCAAACGCAACAGTTATCTGAAAGGTTTCCTGCTTGCCGCTGTAAATCTGCTGACGATTCCCTATTACAGCGGACTCAATGCCATGTGGAATGCCTCTGGTTGGATCAAATTTGAGATAACCGATATCCTTATCTTTGTTTTGGCCGCGGGACTGGGCACTTTTTCAGTACTTTATCTCTACGTTTTTTATTTCAACAAACTCGACCAAAAAACAGACGGATTTTCGAAAAACAGTAATTACATCCTATGCGGTCTTATGGTGGTATTGTTGATCGTAACATTATTTAGGATTTTATATCAATAAAAGGATGAACCCGGAGAACAAAAATTTTTTCCAAAAGGTGTATGAAGTGGCGAGCCAAATACCGGAGGGCAGGGTCACCTCCTATGGTGCCATTGCCAAATATTTGGGTGCGGCCCGTAGCGCCCGTATGGTAGGTTGGGCCATGAACAGCGCGGGAAGTATGGAACATGTACCCGCCCATCGTGTGGTCAATAAAGCGGGATTATTGACTGGAAAGCATCATTTTGATGGTACCAACCTCATGCAACAACTATTGGAAAACGAGGGAATAGAGGTAATCGACAATCAAATCCAAAATTTGGATAAACATTTTTGGGACCCGTTTAAGGAATTGGGAGTCGAGGAGTAATTTGAAATATTTGAGAATTTGACAATTGCCATTGACACGCTCACCTGACTTTATCTAATTTTTACCCAGCACCCAGCACCCAGCACCCGGCACCCAGCACCCAGCACCCAGCACCCAGCACCCAGCACCCAGCACCCGGCCAAAATCCTTCTAAGACATACTACATTTCACCCCAAACCCTTTACCTTCTCGTGCTTAACACCTATCTTTGTTGTTTAGAATGATTATACATAATGAAGCTAGACAAAAAGGAAGTTTTAAAGGCTCTTGAACATATCACGGTACCCGGTGAAGGGAAGAACATGGTCGAAAGCGGTGCAGTCAAGAACATTCAGATTTTCGGTGATGAAGTAGAGGTAGATATTACCATCAACAACCCTAGTCTTCAAGCTAGAAAAAAGACCGAGGTAGAGATTTTGAAAATCATTCACCGCGAAGTCTATGAAAAGGCTAAAATCAAAGTGAACATCAAAGTGGATGCTCCCGCAGCGCCAAAGCCGAATCAAATCAAAGGGAAACCCATTCCCGGGATACAGAATATCATAGCCGTTGCATCCGGAAAAGGAGGGGTGGGTAAATCTACCGTGACGGCCAATTTGGCGGTTACTCTGGCAAAAATGGGGTTTAAAGTCGGTTTGTTGGATGCGGATATCTATGGTCCTTCAATGCCAATAATGTTCGATGTTGCCCATGAAAAGCCCTTGGCGGTGACCATCGATGGCAAATCGAAGATGAAACCAGTGGAAAGCTATGGCGTAAAATTACTTTCCATAGGATTCTTCACCCAGCCTAACCAAGCGGTGATATGGCGTGGGCCAATGGCGTCAAAAGCCTTGAACCAAATGATATTCGATGCCCACTGGGGCGATTTGGATTTTATGCTGCTCGACCTTCCCCCCGGCACAGGGGATATTCATCTCAGTATCATGCAAGCCATGCCCGTAACCGGTGCGGTCGTGGTAAGTACACCTCAAGCGGTGGCTTTGGCAGATGCCCGAAAAGGGGTGGCCATGTTTCAGCAAGATTCGATCAATGTGCCGGTACTGGGCATCGTGGAGAATATGGCGTATTTCACGCCAGCGGAGTTACCAAGCAACAAATATTATATCTTTGGTGAAAAGGGCGCAAGACATTTGTCCGAAGACCTGAAAGTACCTTTTCTAGGAGAAATTCCTTTGGTACAGAGCATCCGCGAAGCGGGTGATATCGGGAGACCTGCCGCAATGCAAACGGGATCACCGATTGAAGAGGCTTTTGAAGCACTCACTAAAAACGTTGTGCAGGAAACGGTAAGACGCAACAAGAGTATTCCTCCGACCGAGGCAATCAAAATAACGACAATGGCCGGTTGTTCCAGTGTCGCAAAAAAATAGATTATGACGACGATGACATCCGAAGAACTAAAGAGTAATGTCGAAAAGGCGTTGGAAGAAATCCGACCGTTTTTACAGAGCGACGGTGGGGATATCACCCTGGTTTCCATAGATAACGAAAATTCCGTAAAGGTTCGCTTAGAAGGGGCCTGTGTTGGGTGTAGTGTAAACCAGATGACCTTGAAAAGCGGTGTGGAAATGACCATTAAAAAATATGCGCCCCAAATTGAAGAGGTCGTTAATCTGGAATAATCGGGTGTTTCCCCGACAAGGAGTCGGGGTCGGGCTTTCGGCACTCGCTTTTGGGTCTTCTACCCAAAGAGCTCGAACAAAGCCTCAATCCCTAACACAATTCGTACAGCGTTACCATTAAGAATGATCAAGACAGATATACTGATAATAGGAGCGGGCCCAACGGGGCTTTTTGCCGTTTTTGAGGCGGGGCTTCTCAAACTAAAATGCCATTTGATCGATGCGTTGCCACAAGCTGGTGGGCAATGTTCCGAAATCTATCCAAAAAAGCCTATTTACGATATTCCGGGCTTCCCAGAGGTTTTGGCAGGGGATTTGGTCGATAACCTCATGGAACAGATCAAACCATTTCAACCAGGCTTTACGCTGGGTGAACGGGCACAAACGATTGAAAAATGCGATGACGGTTCTTTTATCGTTACCACGAACAAAGGTACCAAGCATCATGCACCTATTGTGGCCATCGCTGGTGGTTTGGGAAGTTTTGAACCACGTAAACCGTTGTTGGGAAATTTATCCGAATATGAAGATAGGGGAGTCGCCTATATCATCAAGTATCCGGAAGTGTACCGGAATAAAAGAGTAGTCATTGCCGGCGGTGGGGATTCAGCCTTGGATTGGAGTATTTTTCTTGCCGATGTGGCTTCCGAGGTCACTTTGGTACATCGCCGGAACGAGTTTCGAGGGGCATTGGACTCTGTTGAAAAGGTACAGGAGCTGAAAAACATTGGAAAAATCAACTTGATAACCCCCGCCGAGATAGTAGGTCTCAATGGTGTGGAAAGACTTGAATCCGTTACGATTCGTAAAACGATGAATGCTGCGGAAGACATCACTTTGGAAGTCGATAATTTTATCCCCCTTTTCGGACTCTCCCCTAAATTAGGCCCTATTGGTGACTGGGGACTTGAAATCGAAAAGAATGCCATAAAAGTGGACAATACCTTGGATTATCAAACCAATATCCCGGGCATTTACGCCATCGGCGACGTAAACACCTATCCGGGAAAATTAAAGCTCATTCTTTGCGGTTTCCACGAGGCGACCCTGATGTGCCAAAGTGCCTATCAAAGAATCTTCCCCGATAAAAAATATGTTATGAAATACACCACGGTAGGTGGCGTAACCGGTTTTGATGGAAGTAAAAAGGAAGCTCCGAAAGCAGTGGTAAAAGCCATAGACTAACAGACTGAAATGTCATCCTGAGCGAAGTCGAAGGGCTACAACGCTACAGGGTTCTAAATTGATTTAATGTCAGACATCAAAATAAAAATCACCGACCGCGAAGGCATAACCCACGAAGTAGACGCCCCGACCGACATGAATATGAATCTAATGGAGGTCGTTCGTTCCTATGAACTGGCTCCGGAGGGAACTATTGGGGTATGCGGCGGCATGGCCATGTGCGCATCATGCCAATGCTATGTGAAATCAGAACATGAACTTCCAGAAATGTCGGATGATGAGGATGCCATGCTGGCCGAAGCTTTCTATGTTGAGGATAACAGTCGCCTAGGCTGTCAAATTCATATGACCTTGGAATTGGATGGGCTGGAGGTCGAATTGGCACCAGAGAGCTAAATCAAAAACGGCATTGCGAGGAGCCGTCCAGAATAGTTGGGCCCTACCAAAGGCTTGATGGCGACGAAGCAATCTGTCAACCTTTGTAGATAATTTTAATCAGATTCTCAAGTTGCAAAAAGCTCCTCGCAATAACGAGTTCCTCATCAAATCCTCGCCTGATAGGTAAACAGATTGTAGTACCTGCCCTCTATAGCAATCAGCTCCTCATGCGTGCCCTGCTCCGCTATCCGCCCATTTTCAATGACCAGAATTTGATTTGCTTTTCGGATCGTACTTAAACGGTGCGCAATAACAAAAGTGGTCCTGCCCTCGGTCAAGGTCGCTAAACTCCTTTGAATCAAAGCCTCGCTTTCGGTGTCTAAGTTGGACGTGGCTTCGTCCAGTATCAAAATTTTCGGGTCGGCCAAAACCGCTCTGGCAATGGCAATTCGTTGACGTTGTCCTCCCGAGAGTTTTACGCCCCGTTCGCCGATCAGCGTCTCCAATCCATCTTCGAAACGGTCTGTAAACTCATTTACATAAGCCGCTTTTACCGCTGCTTGTAACTCTTCTTCAGAAGCATTAGGCCGGGGGAACAGGATGTTTTGGCGAATGGTGCCTTCGAACAAAAATTCGTCCTGCAAAACGACACCAAGATTTTTTCTAAAACTATTCAGATTTACTTTCGAGACATCCTGTCCGTCAATGAAAATATTTCCGGATTGCGGATTCAAAAAAGTGGCCGCCAATCCGGCAATGGTAGATTTCCCGGAACCCGAACTTCCTACCAAGGCAATGACATCACCGGAATTGGCTTCAAAACTAATGTTGTGCAAAACCTCCTTGTCCTCTTCGTACGCAAATGACACATCGTCAAAGACAATATCCCCTTTTATCGCATCCAGAACAATGGTCCGATTTTCCTCATCCGATTCTGGGGTCATGTTCATGAGTTCTTCGGTACGGTCCAAGCCCGCCAAGGCCTCGGTCAATTGACTGCCGATATTGCTCATTTGCACAATCGGGGCAATCATCAATCCCAATAAAAAAGTAAAGGTCAAGAATTCCCCTATCGTTAAACTGCCCTCCATGATTTCGTAGCCTCCAAGGCCCATAACCCCTGTCGTGGCTACTCCCAACAAGAATGTAGAGGAGCTGGTCATAAAGGCGGTTGCCGTCAAACTCTTTTTTACGTTTTCGAACAGTTTGGCCACGCCCACTTCAAAAACCTTGTTTTCCTGGGCTTCTGCATTAAAACCCTTTATGACGCGAACCCCGCCCAAGGTTTCGGTAAGCCTACCGGTGACCTCGGCGTTGATTTTTCCCCTATTTCTAAAAATGGGGCGAATGATTTTAAAGGCTTTCAATGCGACCACAGCGAAAATTGCCAATGGAATAAGCGTGAAAAGCGTCATTGACCAGCTGATGTTGAGCAAAAGAACAAGCGAAACGATGGCCGTAATCGAGCCGCCCACCAGCTGCACCAGCCCGGTACCGATGAGGTTCCGGACTCCTTCCACGTCCGTCATGATTCTGGAAACCAATGCCCCTGATTTTGCATTGTCAAAAAAACGAATCGGCAGCGAAAGCACCTTCTTCTGTACTTGCGCTCGAAGCTCCGAAATTAAAAACTGTGCTTGTACACTCAAGATTTTTGTAAGTAGAAAGGAGGTGACCGCCTGAACGGTAATGGCTAAAATAACGGCCCCGACCAATAATTTTAAAAACCCGACATCCTTGTTAGGGATGATATCATCCATGAGATATTTGAGCGATAACGGGGCCACAAAACTGGCTGCTTTACTGATTACGATTAAAAGTAATCCGATAAAAACCAAATTTCTTCTGGGCCAGATGATGGTTTTAAATGCGGTAAGGATACTGACTTTTTTTTCGGCCATTGGATAATTTGATTTGTTTGTCTGGTCGGGCCTTTTAACTCTGACTGCCCTGGAATACAGCCGAAGGACTCGACCGCACACTCTGCCCGCAAGTTACTTCAAAAAAAGGGCTATTGAAATGATGCTAGGTGCTAGAGTAGATTTTTTGGGTAAAAATTAGCATCCTTAAGGCAAGTCTATTAATTTAACGGTACATAAAAATCGATATCCAATTTCCATGAGACTTTCACTCCTGTTCGCTTGTTTTATTTTCCTTTCCTGTAACTCCCAACCTGCTCAGGATATTGGCACGTCAAGCCTTAAAGCCAAAGCGGAACGGGTGACCATTATCCGTGACGACTACGGTGTACCTCACATTTATGGAAAAACCGATGCGGATGCCGTGTTCGGGCTGCTATATGCCCAATGTGAGGATGATTTCAACCGTGTGGAGCAAAACTATATCTGGGCGACCGGTAGACTTGCCGAAGTGGAAGGGGAAGAAGCCCTTTACAGCGACCTAAGGGCAAAACTTTTTATGACAGAGGAGGAAGCGAAAGCCAATTACGAAAACAGTCCCGATTGGTTGAAAAAACTTTGTGACGCTTTCGCGGATGGCATCAATTATTATTTGGAAACCCACCCTGAGGTAACCCCAAAGCTCCTCACTCATTTTGAACCGTGGATGCCCATGTATTTTAGTGAAGGATCTATTGGCGGAGATATTGAACGAATTCGTACTGAAAAAATAAAGGCGTTTTATGAAAGCTGGATGGATTTACCCGAGGCGGAGCTGCTTGAAATACAAAAAAAGGAAGCCATGGCGGAACCCCAAGGCTCCAATGGAATCGCCATTTCTGGGGAATTGACCCAATCGGGAAATACCATGCTCTTGATTAATCCCCATACCTCCTTTTATTTTCGGGGCGAAGTGCATGTGGTAAGTGAAGAAGGTCTGAATGCCTATGGCGCGGTTACTTGGGGTCAATTTTTCGTGTACCAAGGCTTTAACGAAAAGACCGGATGGATGCACACGTCTACCTATACCGATGTGATGGACGAATTTTTGGAGACCGTCACCAAGGTTGATGAAAAATACCTATACCAATACGGAGAGGAACTACGCCCGGTCGAAACCTCGGAAATTGTTTTGCAGTATAGGGATGGTGATAGGATGAAGAAAAAAACGTTTCCTGCCTATCGTACTCATCACGGCCCGATTACCCATCGGACCAACGGCATCTGGACGGCCTCTGCCATGATGTGGGATCCGGTCAAGGCTTTGGAGCAATCTTTTATACGTACTAAAAAAGATGGATATAAGGGTTTTCGCGAAATGATGGACATTCGTACGAATTCCAGTAACAACACGGTATATGCCGATGCCGAGGGCAATATCGCCTATTTTCACGGTAATTTCGTGCCCAAACGCGATGTGTCTTTCGATTATTCCAAACCCGTTGATGGTAGTAATCCGAAGACCGATTGGCAGGGGCTGCATACTGTTGATGAGAATATTCTAGTACTCAATCCGGAAAACGGTTGGATTCAGAACTGTAATTCCACCCCTTATACAGCTGCTTTGGAGTTCAGTCCGAAAAAAGAGGATTACCCTTACTATATGTCTAGGGACGAAGAGAATTTTCGCGGCGTGCATGCCATCTCCTTACTGAAAGATAAAAAGGGGTACACTTTGGATAGTTTGATTGCATTAGCGCACGACCCCTACCTGCCCGCCTTTGCAGTTATGATTCCGGGTTTGATAAAAAATTACAACCGATACGACGATAAAAATCCGAAATTACGGGAGCCTATGGAGGTGCTGGAAGCTTGGGACTACACAACATCGAAGGAATCGGTAGCGATGACCCTGGCCCATTTTTATGGAACACGATATTATCAAAAAGGAAAGTATCCGGAAGGAATGACGGCTATGGAGCGCGCGGAGTTCTGGGGTAGTGAAGATGGTGAACAGACCAAATTCTTTGAAGAGACCATTGATCAACTTACAGCTGATTTTGGGACATGGAACATCCCCTGGGGAGAGGTCAACCGCTACCAAAGGCTCAATGGCGACATTCGACAAGCCTTTGATGATAGCAAGCCGAGTATTCCCATAGGTTTTGCGTCGGGAACTTGGGGCGCTCTGGCTGCTTACGGGGCGCGTTATACGAACAATACCAAAAAAATATACGGTACCCGGGGCAACAGTTTCGTCGCCGCCGTCGAGTTCGGGGAGAAGGTTAAAGCAAAAACGATTTTAGCAGGAGGCCAAAGTGGAAATCCAGATTCCCCTCATTTTGATGACCAGATCCAAAAATATGCCGATGTGGATTGGAAAGAGGTGCCTTACTACAAAGAAGATGTGCTGAAACGGGCGAAGGAAACCTATAATCCGGGAAAAAGGTCTTCGACAGGCTCAGATTGACAAATTCAGTTGATTTGGCTTTGGGCTTAATTTGAGGATTTTTTGAGAAAAGCCAATTTTGAAAACCATTGTCACGCTGAGCCTGTCGAAGCGCAGCTACTTGAGCGAGGTTTTCAACAGGTTAGCTTGCCGAAATGGTAGGTTCGTCACAACACGTCGACCAAAAAAGGTCTTCGACAAGCTCAGACTGACAAATTCAATTGATTTGGCCTTCGGTCGGAGTTTAGGATTTTTTGAGAAAGCCAGATTTAAAAACCGTTGTCACGCTGAGCCTGCCTGACGGCAGGTAGGCTCGTCGAAGCGCGTCTACTGGAGAGCAGGGTCTTCGACAGGCTCAGACTGACATACTCGATTGATTTGGCAAGAAAGTAAAAAATATATGGAATTTTTGATGTAAGAAGACTTCCGTAGATGCTTACTGCACATTGCAACTACCTACTATTTTTTACTCTTTCGTAATAATCAAGCTAGCTTTTGACTTTGCAGAGAGCAACCATTTGTTCGAATAGATCAATTGGCCTTGATCGTCGTACACATCAACTTGGGCAGTGTTGGGAGAAGAACTTCCTTCGTTCAACGCTTCGAACTCGAGGCGGTTGAATCCCTTTTTTAAATCCACATTAATACCTTTAAAAGTTCCGGAAAGCATTACATTCGGGTCAATAACATCGCCGTTCAAATAAATTCTTACCCGATCCCCGTCAACATATTCATGATCCCGACAGACTACACCCACAAACTTGCCGTTGCTTTTAACTTCGCCCAAGTACATATCGCCAAAATAGTTTTTGGAGCCCTCTTTTTCATTTTCCCGAGGCCCCACTTTCGGGTCTATCTTCATTCCGGTTCCGGCTTGCACCAGTTCCCGATCGGGATACATTTTTATGGGTTTTTTACCGGCCAAGGAATCTTTGAAGTTGATTTCGGGTTTGTTCCCAACGATGTCCGGCATGCGAAGTGCGGTACCTTTTTGCTCTTTCCCCTGCTCGTCTTTTTTATTCGCCACCTCGATTTTCAGCGGCTTTGATTTTGGGGTATCGCCTACTTGTGACCATCCCATGTTGGGAATGATAAAAAGGGCCAATAATATTGTTAGTTGTCGCATTGCCAAGAATAGGTCGAAAATTCTTAATAAAAATAACAAATACCCTGCCACAGGGTCTAAAAACGCTGTTAAATTCGTTAAAGCGAACAGATTTGGCCTTTCAAGGGAGGTTTACGCGAAGAAATTCTATAAAGTTACCGTACATTATTTGAGCGGTATCCTTAGGCGAGTAGCCTCTTTGCGCCAATAGATCTGGTATTTTTTGAAGGTCGGCTATTGTATCGATATCCGATGGACATTGTTCTTTGCCAAAGCCTCCATCCAAATCGGTGCCTATACCCACGTGGTTTGCGTTTCCAGCGAGTTGACAGATATGGTCGATGTGGTCTATCATCCGGTGTAGGGTTAAATCCATACCTGTTGGGGTTGATTTACCCTTAATCCAGTTCGGAATCATCATCCATGCATCCAGAGCAACGCCGATGACCGCTTTTCGGGAGATCAGTTCTTTTATTTGGGCATCTGAAAACTGACGATTGTGGTCCACCAGTGCACGGCAATTATTATGGCTAGCCCAAACCGCACCCTGATAGGCATCCATGGTTTCCCAAAAGCTTTGGTCGCAAAGGTGCGTGGCATCCAAGATAATGCCCAGGTGTTCAATTTCCCTTAGCAGTGCCTTGCCCTTTTCTCCGATTCCCCCGACCGAATTCGTTCCAAAGGCATAGGTGCCGGGACCATAATGCGCAGGCCCAATGGCACGTAAGCCCTGTTCATACGCGATTTCAAGTTGTTTGATGTCATAAATGGAGTCCGCACCCTCTAAGCTGAGTACATAACCGATAGGTTTTTTTTCGGTTGTTGTTTTCCACAGTTCCAAGTGCTGATTCAGTTGGCTGCGATTGTGAATCTGTACCAATTCCCCCAAATCCTCCATTGCATGGTACCAGGCCAATTGCGCCTGCGTCTGGGCCCATGCCTGATGTGGTGAATTCCATCCCGGAAGCGGGTTGCCTGGTTTAACATACCTCGCAATCTGTGTCGCCATACAGAGGCCGATGTTTCCTTTTCGCATTGCTTCGAACGAAACGGTGTTGTTCCCCCGATCCGGTTTGTCGGTCATTCCCTGTTCGCTTTCGCGGATGGCATTTACCGACCAAGTGAGGTCTCGGTTCCACTCCATGGCATTCATGGCAAGGTCGAGATGGGCATCGAAAATGAACATGATTACATTATAAACTTAGATTGTTATCCTTCTATTTTGTGCGGCAACCTGCCAAGCCCCGGTTACTTCACCCTCGGAAATCGTAATCGCTTCCTGATATTTGGCTACGGTCGGGCAGACATGCATCGGAATCGCATAAAAGACATCACCCACTTTGAACGCATCGCTCTTATTGGTCCGGACCACTAAATGTTCTTCACTTTGACCGATTTGCTCACTGTCTTCCAGACCCAATATAGTGACCCGAGGGAATCCCATTTCAGGGGCGACGGATTTATGTCCCAAATCGAAGCATATGATATCTTTGGCGGGTTTACTGATAATGCGCATCAACAATACCGCCGCATGTAAAAAGGGCATGTCGGGGAAGAGTTCGGCATAGCGCGAATCCCACAGCAAGGTCGTGCCCGGGGCGGTTTCGATGTTCGTGCGCTGCGCATGAATAGGGAAGGAGGGCGACCCACCGGCAATGACGTTTTCAACCTGAAAGCCGTGATTTTCTATTCCAAGTTTCAATTCTAGGATGGTTTCGAATGCCGTATCGCATACTTCTTTTCGTTCCGAAATATCCGTATGTCGGATGTGACCGTCGTACACATGCAATCCTCTAGCCTTCGTATGTTCATTTTCTTCGATGGAAGCGAACAGGTCAATAGCCTTATCATCCGGGGCGCAACCCGTGCGATTCATACCGTTGTTGATATCGATATATAGGGAAACTATTTTATTTGCTTTCGCTGCCTTTGACACCATTTCAGAAAGCGTATTCGAATTATCGACCAATGTTGAAAATTCAGTTTCGGGATAGGCATCCATCAATCTAAAAAAGCGATCGATGTTCGCTGCCACGGGCTGCATGGCCAAGAGCACATCTTCGGCCTTGCATTTACCCAAAAGTTCCGCTTCGGCAATAGTGGCACACTTGAACTTTTGAATGCCATGGCGTTGCTGCATTTGAATGACCTCGGCCATTTTGTGCGTCTTGATATGGGGTCGCAGGCTCGAAACACTGCCGGAAATGGAAAGCATGGTCCGAATGTTCTCTTCAATCCGTTCTGGAAATAGCAGAAGGGCAGGGGAGCTGATCTGACTCGTATCTTTTAGGGCATACCAAAGTGTATCTGACATAGCTATTACGTATGAAGTTCGAACATGGCCTCTATCTCGACAGCCACCTGACCGGGAAGCATCATCCCGACCGCACTTCTGACCCCGACGCCATTATCTGCTCCGAAAACATCGGCCATAAGTTCGCTGTAGCCATTGATGACCAAGGGCTGGTCGCTAAAATCCGGGGTACAATTTACCATTCCGAGTGTTTTGACCAAGCGTTTAATGCGGTCCAACTCCCCAAAATGCTTCGTAATAGTAGCCAACATGGTCAGTGCTACTTGCCTTGCGGCATCCTTGCCTTGTTGCATGCTCAGGTTTTCGCCCACGCGACCAGTGTAAAGCGATCCGTCGCTAAGCAAAGGGCCTTGACCTGAAACGTAAAGAAAGTTATCAACTACCAATACAGGTTTGTATAATCCTGCGGGTGGTGGTGCTGGTGGGAGTTCTAGCCCTAATTCTTTGAGGCGTTCAGAAGGTGTTTTCATTTCTTTCGGTTTTGGGAATTTTCAGAGATTTCGACTAATCAAAGTTGGTTTCTGACTTCTGGTATCCTTTCTCGTAAATGGTTTCGGCGAGTACCTTGCCTCCGGGACTATAGCGTTTCCATTTTCCTTCCTTTTTTCCATCAATATAATGTCCTTCTATAAACAGGTTGCCCTCCCTATTGTACTCCTTGTGCACCCCGTCTTGAATGCCATTTTTGTATTCGTGTTCATAGGATAGCTCGCCCTTATCGGAATACTTGGTTTCCATTCCGTTTTTCCTGCCATCCACATATGTAGTGCTGTATGTTTTTATGCCCAATTCATTATAGCTTTCGAAAACACCATTTTTACCTTTACTGTTGAAACTGCTTACCGACCTGATTTCACCTGTTCTAAAAAATTGTTTATCGCTGGTTTTTAGTCCATTCTCGTAGGTAATGCTATATACTTTTTTCCCTTCTTCGTTAAATGCCTCGGCAAGACCATGCGATTTACCATCTTTATGGTTTTCTACGCGCTTTACGGTACCATTATCGTGGAATGTTTTTTCTTCGTAAGTCTTGGCCCCCGTGTACTTTTTGATCCATTTTTTTTCGCCGTTTTCCCAAGTTTCGTCCCACGTACCCGTGGGTTGCCCGTTTTTGTAATACTCGGTAGTGATGGATTTACGGCCGTTATTTTGGGAATATTTGCTCGTTGAGGTCCATTTTCCCTCTTTTACCCCATCTTTATAGGTTTCGGTGCGCGTCGTATGACCGTCTTTATCATAGGTAATCCACTCTCCGTCCTCCTTGCCATCTTTCCAATACGATTTATTGTTGACTTTTCCATTCTGAAAATAGGACAGTGCTTCCCCATTGGGAACACCCTTTGTAAAAGTAGATGTATAGTCGAGATTTCCGAAGCTATCATAGGCAGTCCACTGGCCGTCTACTTTTCCATCCACGAAGGTTGCCTCACTGTATGCTCCGTTTTGTTCGGCTATTTTGTAAAAACCATTTAAAACCGCCTTACTACTATCATAATAGACGACTTCCTTTCCAAATCGTGCCGTACTGACATAATCGATTACCGTGGGGTTTTTGTCCTGCGCCTGCAGTGCCGTTAACGAAACGGCAAAGTAGATTAAACTTAGGCACGCTATCATAAAAGAGCGGTACTGGGGAAAATTTGAAATCGGAGTCATAAAATAGGTGTTTAAATGGATTTATTAAATAAAAAAATCAAGTGTCAATACCCCCAAAAGGCCCATAATGCCCACAGTGGTTTCCATGACGGTCCAGGTTTTCAGGGTATCCTTTACCGAAAGGTTAAAGTACTCTTTGTATAACCAAAAACCCCCATCGTTTACGTGGGAAAGCATAAGGCTGCCCGATCCTATCGCCAAGACCATCAGTTCCGGACTTACGCCAGAGTCGCCGAGCAAGGGTAAGGCAATACCAGCTGCGGTCAATCCTGCTACCGTAGCCGAACCCACGCATACGCGTATTACCGTAGCGATGCCCCAGGCCAAAACCAAGGGTGAAAGGGTGGAGCCCTTTAGCAGGTCGCCAATATAGGTGCTTACACCACTATCTATAAGCACTTCCTTTAAGGCGCCCGCACCTGCAATGATCAATAGTACCATCGTAATGCCCGCGACCGATTTTGCTACGGAATCCATAACCTCGGTCATTTTACGGCCCCGTGCCAAGCCTAGGGTGTAGATGGCGACCAAGACGGAAATCAGCATCGCCAATACTGGATTTCCGATTACCGAGGTAACTTTTTTGATTGGATTCCCGTCAGGAAGAATCGAGTCTATTATGGCGGCAAGTCCGATCAGAATCACGGGTAGCAAAGCCGTAAAAATGCTGATAAAAGTACTTGGCATTTCCTTATCGGTTAAGACTTTCGGATTTAAAAATTCCTTGAGCGGAGTTGCCTTTATGTTTTTTATGGTTCTTGAAAACAGTGGCCCGGCTACGATAATGGCAGGAATGGCGACGATGATGCCATAGAGCAGGGTTTTACCGATATCTGCTTGGAACATGACCGCAATACCTGTGGGCGCCGGGTGGGGAGGAAGGTAGCCATGCGTGACCGAAAGCGAGGCCAGCATCGGTAAGCCTACATATATCAATGGAAGGCCGGTGGCCGCCGCGACGGTAAATACCAAAGGTACCAATATGACGAAACCAACGGTGTAGAACATCGGTATTCCGACGATAAAACCGGTAAGCACTACTGCCCATTGAATGTTTTTCTTGCCGAACTTGTCGATCAATTGTGCTGTAATACGCTGGGCGGCCCCACTATCGGCTACCAACTTTCCAAGCATCGCTCCGAGACCGAGTATCAATATCAGTCCTCCAAGTGTTTTGCCCAAGCCCGTTTGAATGGATGCGACGACCTTCAAAATATCCATGCCTTCGGCTACTCCAACAAATAGCGAAACTAAAATAAAGGCGATAAAAGCATTGAGTTTAAAATGGGCGATAAGGAGGAATAAAAATAGAATTCCGATACAGACGATAACGATGGGCATAGGTCGGTCTTAGGTACTGGTATGCCCTAAATATACGATTTTAGGACAATTCGCGAGGCGGAATCCTATTTGTAGAAAAAACGTTTCAATAGTTTTTGCTCCAAGAGAAATGCGACGAATGCCCCGATGAGATAGGCCAATAAATCGCTCCAAAGAAAACCATGGCCCAGAATCAGTCCGCCAATTCGGGTCTGGCGTATCCTTACGATCCACTCGGCCTCGTAAAGCTGAAAGATTTCGATGAAAAAGCAGCATCCTATACCAATCAATAGTGTTTTTAAGGGTCTCAGGCTAGGAAAGAGGAATCCAATGAGAAAATAGATAAGTACTGCATAGAGGGCATCACCCAAATAAGGATACACCACATCCGGAATGTAATCGGTTCTTGAAAACAGCCCTGATGCTATGGTCAGCAGTATGAGGAAGAAATAAAGAAGACGGTTTCTTTTTGGGATTGCCATTCGCTTATGTAAACGATTCTTTTCTATCTTGTTAGGGCCAACACTATTTCAGCCTGCCAACTAGCAGGTTTAAAATGACCGCTAAAGTAGTTCAAAATGTTAAAAAGAGACTTTCTAAAACGTATGGGGCAGGTGGCCATGGTATCCCCTTTTTTACCGATTACCGCCCGTACTCATGGTAAATCCGAACCAAAGCCCTATCCGAACGGGAACGACGAGGCATTTTGGAAACGGATTCGAGAGGACTATGCTTTAAAACCGGATTATATCAACCTAGAAAACGGCTATTATAATTTTACGCCACAACCTACGCTCGATAAGTTTATCGAACACGTGCGGATGGTCAATTACGAGGCTTCCTACTATATGCGAACGGTGCAATGGGACAACAAGAAAAGTATTGCCGAGCGTTTGGCAAAATTGGTAAACTGTAGCTCGGATGAACTGGTAATCACTCGAAATACCACCGAATCCTTAGATTTGATAGTCGGCGGTTTTCCCTGGGAAAAAGGGGACGAGGCCATTTATGCGGAACAGGATTATGGGTCGATGCAGGACCATTTTCAACTGATGGCAAAGCGCTACGGTATCGTCAACAAGGTGGTATCGCTCCCGAACCACCCACAATCGGATGAAGAAATCGTAGC
Source organism: Aggregatimonas sangjinii (assembly GCF_005943945.1). Classification (GTDB taxonomy): domain Bacteria; phylum Bacteroidota; class Bacteroidia; order Flavobacteriales; family Flavobacteriaceae; genus Pelagihabitans; species Pelagihabitans sangjinii. The sequence goes on from NZ_CP040710.1 coordinate 43,169, forward strand.
ACTTTACGAAAGTAAACTAACCAATCGTACGAAATTGATTATGATTTGCCAGATGGTGAATATCACGGGCCAAATCCTACCCGTCAGAAAAATATGTGATATGGCGCACGTTCATGGCGTTGAGGTGATGGTCGACGGCGCGCATTGTGTTGGCCACATTAAAGTTGACCTGAAAGCATTGGATTGCGATTATTACGGTAGCAGCCTGCACAAATGGTTGAGTACGCCCTTGGGTGCCGGCCTGTTGTTCGTGAAAAAGGATAAAATCGCCAACATATGGCCTTTGTTGGCCGAACATGACCGTAAGCCGGACGATATTTCCCGTTTGAACCATACCGGAACACACCCTGTACATACCGACCTTGCGATCAATGACGCTTTGGATTACCTCGATATGATCGGTCTCGATAGAAAAGAAAAACGAATGCGCTATTTACAGCGTTATTGGAGTGATCAATTACGCGATGTTGAAAATGTGGTCGTCAACACCCCAATTGAAAAGCATCGCAGTTGTGGGATTGCGAACGTAAGAATTACAACCATGCCGCCTGCTGATTTTGCGAAGGCCTTGCTGCAGGAATTCAAGATATTTACGGTGGCCATCGATCGCAAGAACGTGCAAGGCTGCCGAATTACCCCGAATGTGTATACCACAACCGATGAGTTGGATGCCTTTGTACTTGCGGTAAAGACCTTGGCAGCTCGGGGTTGATTTTGGCACACTACGTATGGCGCACAGCTAAGAAGATTCCTTAATACTCAAACGGATCGGTCATCTCATTGTTGAGAATCTGGTCGAACTGGATGTTTTGCAGGGCTTGTATGGTTTGCATTTGGGATAAGGTAACCATTTGCTCCAGTAGGTTTTCCTGCAGGGCATCAACGGTTTCTTCATAGAGCTTTACCTGTCCGTCTAAAGGGGCGTTCGCTATTTGCTCCAAGCGTTCTTTTGGGAAGACCGAGGGATCGCTGATGATTTCGCGTAGCGTTAAGATTCGGGCCACCCCGCCCCAATCCCGATAGGTCTTTGCGGTCATTTCAAGGCCGATCATATAATAGTTTTCGTCTTTTGGAGGTTTGGAGATGAGTAGAAAGAGCACCCCGTCAACGCCACTGTATGTGGTGGGCGTGAGGGAAATTCGAAGGTCGGTACCGTCCCATTTTTCGTAGGCATCCAATTTTTCGAAGGTTGGGTCGTGCTTTACATTGATGTCCACGGCGCTTTCCAAATCCTTGAACGCCTCCGGAAAGGATTGCACATTAAATTCGGGCCCTGTTGTGGCCGATACCAATCTTGGGGTATAAGGGGATATTTTATCCTGCAAGTACCAAAACTCACCTTGTCTTGGCCATTTTTTAACAGCTTGCATATTTTTAGGGACTTTGAAATCAGGAATCGTAGCAGTGCTGTTTTGGCATTGCACCATACTGAGCAGCGTACCCATACAAACGAGAGAACACAACAGCTTTTTCATATTCGGAAGGGTAGGATGATTTTACGTATCGGCGAAAATTTGTCGGTATACCATTGAACAAAAGATTGATTCAAAGTTTGGGCTCGGTCGCTATATTACGGACTTGCTTCTTGAGCGATACCAATTACTAAAATACACGTTTTATTTCAAAGGGTCGTGGCCCCAATTTTTTAAGGAATAACGCCAATCGGATTCCTTTACATCACCGTCCGGCTTTTGCGCCTTATGGCGGGCCACATAGGAATTGACCTTTTGCATGTGTTCATAGTTGGAGTCCGTCAGTTCGTCTTTTTTGGTTCTTTTGATTTTTATGATTTTCCGACCGCTCTTATGCCCAATAGCTTCGCCATCACCGCTATCCTGGCCCACGGATTTCGACTTTTCGGTATCCAGCCAATCCTCCAACTCCGATGGGGTCATGTTTACGTTATCATAAAACTCATCGTAGATTTCTTCTTTTTCTTCTTCTTTCATTTTCATTGTTTTAAATGCGCTAGCCGGGTACTGTTTTTATTGTTCTCAGCGGGCTCTCGCATAGCGATTCTGTCTTAAATAAAAATAAGAAATCAGCTCTGATTTGCAGTGGGTGTTTTTGGTCCTATTGATAATTTTTATGACTGTTAAAGAACTAGTGGGGGTTTTGGGATAGTGATAGCGTTGACCATGGTTTTTATTTGGTCTCATTGGTTTCTGACCCATATATTGTTGTTTGCATCCCTGCAATTTTCCATTCCCCATTTACCTTTTCCATGAGTCTGGTCTCTCGTTTCCGACCTCTTAGTGCATCTTGCTGCTCGTAGGTAACCCAGGCGCCGTTGCCGTAGAGGCGCACTTCAATTTCATCCAGTAGTTCAGGTAGGGGTTCAGTTTCGGGATGCTCTTCCATAAAGGTCTTGACGAATTGGCTGATTTCATTCCAGCCCACCGATTCGGAAAACGTATTTTCAGGGAAATCTAGATAGATTTTGGTGATGTCGGGGTCATGTACCCATTTGGTTTGCCATGCCTCATAATCCCTTTGAAAAGCAGCCTTGGTTTCATTATTTAAGGTGGCTAGGATTGCCTTTCTTTCTTGTTCAATAATTACTTTTTGACTTGTGATTGCTTCGCCTTGCTGTTTGTTCGGCTCTTCACAGCTTGTGGTCGCTAGAAGGGACGACAAAACGAGCATTAGTATCTTTTTGAATTTCATCTGCCTTTTTTAGATTGTTGTTCATGGGCGCCTGTAAAAAAGCCCCTGTTTTAAATGAGAATAAAAAATTGCTTTTGATTTACAGTGCATTGTCATGGGCTTTTAGCATTTTCTCCCAATTTATGACCTGAAGAATCAAAAAATAAAAATATGGAGGCAAGGATAACTCGCTCGACAGGTCGTCTTATAAAATAGGTATTTGCTTTGGGGATACCGAACTAGGGCTTTTTGTAAGAAATTTTATTAGCTGATTTTTCTATAAGTTTATTTGATGATTCTATTAAATTTCCCACAATTATTTTTGCAACTTTATATTCATCAATAATTAAATCAACGACGGACATCATCTGCTTTTTAGCGATAATTAGTGTCTTATAGTCTTCTGGGAGTTTTGATATTGATTCTTGCATAAAATTCACCCCTTTTATCGCACTATCAAGTGCAGATGGTAATGTTTCTACACTTTTCAGATTTTTCTGGACATTTTCAATGTCCTGTGTTATAAAAAAATGTACCATTATTGCTTGTTCAAATGCGAAAATACCCGCCCCGAAGGTCTCGGAAAATATTTGGCATTCATTTTCCATTCTTTTAGAAGCTAGATTCATGTTCTTGGCATATGTGCCGACTGATGCAATCACTCGCGGGGATTTGAATGTTAAACCAATTTCATTAAAATATTTGAACTTTTCGCTACTCTCGTTCGATTTCAAAGTAAAAGATTCAAGCAACTCAATTGTTTTAATAGTCGAATCTTTACAATCCTCTAGACAGGTTGATTTTTCGGCTATGTCATATACAGTTTGGGAGTCAATATCTTCTCCTTTGAATATTTTGATAGATTGATACTCGTAATTTTTATCAGTTAACAATTCTGCAATCTTTTCCTTAGCCTTAATATTTAGCTTATTTCTTATGGGAATATCAACTTTCCATCTCTTTTTAGTTTTTTTGATAGTTCTCTGAGAAATTTCTATCCAGTAGGTAAGATTCGTTTCAGGGATATGAGCAATTAACAACATTGGAATGTCAAAATTCAACCAATAGTTGTGATGTATATTGGAGATATAATAAGTTAGTTTATCTCTTGAAAGTGAAAAATTTCCTTTTCCTGACTTTATTTGGAGAGCAATGAATTTTCCAGTTGGATTTCCATCCTCTGATTCCTCAATCAGAGCATCTATTCCAACATCTACAATTGGTTGTTCTCTAAAAATCCAATCAAATTCACGAAGAATAATACCTTCAGTTGCATTTACGCCGAGCCTTTCAGTTGACTTATACCTCATAGGTTTATTTATATAGCATCTAACAACTATTAGACAATAAACAAAAAATTATATTTAGTAATCTAGAGAACAGGATTAAATGAACTTGTGATGCACCCATGTGCAGAATAAAGAAACTCGAAATTATTATCTCATAATGGCCCTTTAAAAGCAAAAGAGTGAAGAACGATTTGTGCGGATAGATTTCAGGTTATTCTTCCCCCAACTCCGTAATCTTCTTTTCATACAGCTTTTTGCTTTCTACTACAGCCACGTTGAGTTCCGACATGATAGCATCCACACGGCCTTCGATGCTTTTCATCTGATCGTTAATGTTGTCAAATGAATTTAGGGCGGCGGCCACCTCCAAGGCTTTTACCACCTCAACGGCATCGCCATGTAGTAAACGGAGCTTGTCTATCGCCTTTGAGGTATTGGCCAAGGTTCCGTCGTATTTGGTCCGCGCCTTTTGAATAAAACCAAGAAGTGTATTGCGGTTTTTTTCATCACTTAGGCTATTGGTCTGGGTTTCCATCGCCGTAAAGAGGTTCGAGGCCTTTTCTTTAAGGTCTTCGTACTCTTTATTGAGGTTGTTGACACGTTTGTCTACTTTTTCCCAATCGCCGTAGACCTTGGCGAATTCCTTGTCCTCGTTTTTAGCATCCTCTAAAGCACCTTTTAGGGCACTAAGTGATTCCAATCCTTCGTTGACGTTTTTGTTGGCGGTTTCTTTTTTCTTTTCGAAGGCCGCTACCTGCGATTTGAACTTATCCTTGAGGCGAATAAGGTCCTCTGGGCTTTTGTCTTTCCAACAGGAAACGAAGAGTAAGGAAACTAGGCTGACGTAGAGTGCTTTTTTGAACATGGTGAATATGTTAAGTGTTTAGTTGCCCGCAAAAGTAAGAATTTATACTTCTTAAATTTTGCTATCACCTTGGGTGGGAGTTAAAATTCAAAACCAAACCCAAATTGAAATAAGATTCCTTCCTTAGAGTTAAAGGCACCCAAGTTAAGGGTGATAAAGTCGAGACCGCTGGCCCAAAAACCTATTCCTTGGGAGGTATGCCAGATATTGCTGCTCTCATTGGGCTGCCAAACACGTCCGTAGTCAAAACCGCCGTAGATACCAACGGTAACGGGCGCTACAGCCGTAACGTACCGCTTTACCCGCCACCGTAGGTCGGTGGTCTGGTAGAAGTAGGTCTTGCCGGAAAAGCGCTCATCGCGAAAACCTCGAAGTCCATTATTTCCTCCAATAGAGGCGGCGTGGTAGTAAAAATAGTCGTTGCCGAAATTGGTCATGACCTCGCCCATGGTGCCGAGCACCACATCCCCCGAGGGAATAAGCTTATGGCTAAAGCCCAACTTGAATTTTAGGTAACCGAATTTGTTCGCTGCAATACTGGTATTCGCCTTAAAACCGGCCGAGAGACCGATGATGATATATTTTGAAGGAAAATCTTTGGCATCGGCTTTATCATACAAGGCGGACATCTCGGCGCCAACATAGTTCTGGGAATTAAATACCTCGGGGTCTACATTGTCCGGAGTAAACAAGCGGTTCGGCAGCTCCCGGGTTCGGTACGATTCGTATAATGCTTTAAAGCGTAAGGTATGGTATGCGATACCTACATCAAAGCTGATTCTTTGCATACGGTCGCGATAGAAATCCCTGTCCAAAGTGTCCTCTAGGTTAACCGTTTCGTTGCCAAAGCCAAAGAAGTTCCTTGAAAAGCGGTTGTTGGTGTAGTAACCGTTTACCTCAAAATTCCACATGGGCATTATCCCTGCAAAAATTCCTGAATACGACGCTTCCAACGCCCTGAACTTAAAGAAGTAATTCGCGGCAATACTGTGTTTTTGACGGAATTTTGCGGCATTGAACCCTTTATAGGTGTAAGTTTCCTTTACGCCTAAAAATACCCCGTCATCGGTTCGAAATCCGATTGCTGGCACCAGAAGATTGATGTTCGGCTCAAAATACCGCCAATGATAGGTGTTGGTCTTGTACATATTCGAAAGATTGCGCTTGGGCGTCTCCCCTTCGAAGGTGGTTTCTTCGTGCTCCCAGTCGTAGACTTTGATATTCTTTTTTTCGGAAATTTTAAAAACATCCGCGCCGTACCCGCCTATCAACCGAATCGTAATATTATTCTTCTCGGGGCCGAGCACCTCGAATACATCGTCATCACCCAACCCATAAATCCATAATTCCTTGGTTTCCTTTGGGTCGAAGGTTCGCTCGAAAATTTTCATGTTGGGATCATCGCTAAAAATACGTCGAATGACCACCTTGGTTTTACCATCTGCCAGCGCGGTAATCTGGATTTTATCGTCCTTTTCGGTACCATGCAAAGCTACCGTGCGGTTAAGCATCTTACTATATGCTTTGGCGAAGGTTCCCAAATTGGCCAAGCGAAGCTCCAGGGTACGACGGATTTCAGCACTGGTTTCGTCCTGTACCTCAGGCGGTAAATTGTTAAAAGCGTTCTCGATTTTTTCCGGAGTAAGGTTTTGCTGGATCAGGGCCGCTTCCTCCTCCCAGACTTCGGTATCGAAACGGGTAAGTATAGCTCGATCTAATTTATTGCCGTTGGCATTCAACCATTTTAGGCTTTTGACCTCGGGCGCGAAGGACTGAAACCGTCTTGATGCCGGTGCAAAAACCTTTACCAGTTTTATGGCGAAACCATCGAACTTGGGGAAGACGTTGTCGCGATCTCTGGGTACCGGTAAAAATTCCCTGTCGCCGTCGTTCTTTTCATACTCTACCCAGCGCCATTGGTCCTGATGACGATCCCAATCGCCGATCAGCATATCGAACAGGCGTGCGCGAATGAATTCGCGCTGGTCTACGGTGTACGACTCATCGCTGGCTATTCTTTCCAACATATCGGTCGTACTTTCAAAATCTTTGATGTTCCCCGCTTCATCGATGGCTCTTCGATAGCCCTTGAAATTCAATTGCTCATCGGAAGGGCGTTCCTCTATAAAATAAAGCTCGTCGCCGAAGGTGGTATTCAGGTCGCCTAATGCTGCTTGCTTGGGAATGTAAAACAGGCTAGGGCTCGAATGGTTCACTTGAACAGAACGGGCCAGAGGGTTGACGATCAATTGCATGTAGGGGTGTGCCGTGGTAAAGAAATCAGAAACGATTTCCTCCGGTACCGAATCGTCATAATCGTTTTCGGTATAGGCGATTCCCGGAATCTTGAACTTGAGGTATTTCAAGGCATTTTTACGAAGAGAACGCATGGCGTACTGCTTGCCGTTGGCATCTTCCAATCGGAGGGAAAAAGACTGATGGCCCCCACCTTCTTTAATGACTTTAAGGCCACCGTAAAGGGTGTCGAGCATGGTTACGGGCGCGCTAACCGATTCACCAAAATACTTTCGGTAGCGTTCGCCCCATAAAAAGGTGTAAAAATCTGATTTTTCTATTGCTTCCCGATTGGGAAGTACGGTTTCGCTTACCGTTTTTTCGGTGATTTCTCTAAATTTAAAGGGCTCGAGGTCTTTCTTTAGTTTCGAGAGAACGGGCATTTTGTACTCCTCTTTGTTTCCACTAATAAAGGTGACTTGCGACGAACCATCCTCGAAATAATCCAAGCGGGTAAAACCTTTTTCGCCGTAGGTGAACAGGCCTTTGTACTTTAAGGCACCGCCTATACTGTTGATACGTTCTCTAGAGCGTCTGGTAGCTGTTCTTTGGGTTAACGAACCAGCGATGATCTGATGAATATTGCCCCCCTCAAGATACTGCAGACTTTCCTCATGCCCAGAAACAATAGTAATCCGATCAGAGGCCTTGGCGTAAGCGCTTAAGGCAATGCGTAGGTAGTTGTACCTTCTTGAATTTAAGCGATCGGGTGAAAATGCTCCAAGTTCTTTGAACGCATTAAGCAAAGTGCCTACAATAGGCAAAGGGGTCATGTGGCTTTTAAAACTATCCTTACCGGCGTATTTGCCATTACTCATGATCGGATGGTGCATGGCAATAACGATATTTTTGTCCTGTCCGTCATTGATAAAGCCTTCCAATTCCTCTATAAAACGGCGTCTGGTAACGATATCGGTACATTTTTTATTCATGTCCTTAATGCGCGACCAGTTCGATATAAACCAACGTGAATCGATCACTATCAGATCAAGTTGCTCGCTAATTACCCTTCTTGTAATCGGACATACATTTTCCGGATAGAAATCGATATCATCATCGTCTATTTCCTTGATAAAGTTCTCTACCCGTTCAATTTTATTGGTATCGAAGCTCCGCCATTCGTTGGCGCCGGGCATAAAAATCGTTTGACCTTTAAATTTTTTGGTGGCTGCAATCTGGCGTTCGAGCAGGAGCTTGTTCTTTTTCCAATTTGCAGTGTCTTGCGAGATATTGTCTCCCGTGAAGAGCAGTGTAGATGCCTCGCTGGCCTTCGCGAGGTGGGCTTCCAAAAGTTCCAATACCTTTTCATCCTCGCTATCTCCGACATTGCCCGCACCTGAGGCGATAAAAAAGGAATGGCTAATTTTTTCGTCCTTTTCGCCACCAATAAGCGTGTTATCCTCATATTGGGACTTAAATGTGGCACACGCATTACAAAGTACGGCAAGCGCCATTGCGATACCGTATTTTGATAATTGGGTCATAGGTTCGTATTAGTTCAGGAAAATACCTAAGGGTGTCGCTTTAGTTTTCGAAAAACACGCCGGATACCAACAGACCGATTCCCAATAGTATCAAAAAAGCGATAATGATAATTGTTCCGGTTTTTGTAATGGTATTTTTCTGAAAAATATACTCCTCTTTCTTTTCGTCTTCCTCTTTGACGAATTCCGTTTTTTCGTTGCCTTGTTTCTTGGTCATGATTGTAAAATATTAGGATAATTTGGAAAAGTAAGCATTGCCGTTGGTTTTGACGAACGATTTTAGAAGTAAAGTTGACTCGTTCACCTCTTGCTGAAATATCGGCGTATTTATTCGGTGAGGGGCTTCAGGTTAATGTATTTAAAGCCTACATCGCCCATGTGTTTTATTTTGATACTACTTTCCTTAAGACTCGCCCAATCAAAATCATCGTTTGAAATAGAATCGTACTCAGAAATCAGTTGGTCCGATATTAAAATGTATTCGTCTATGGGGACATTGTTCTTTAAAAGCCGATGCGCTACGATGACATCCTCGCCCATTAGTTTTATTCGTTTTCCCACGGGAACCACACCTATTTCCTGACCGTAATGTAAGATGATTTTCAACCCGAGCATTTCCGGTATTTTATAGGCACCGTTCTTATCGCTGTGCTTCTTTCGTAGCGTATTCATTTGTTTGTAGAATTCCGTGTAAAAATAACGGCATTGTTCAACCAATTTATCTAAGGGAGGGAGTTCTCCTTGTCGAAAAAATAACACGGCGTCTCCCTCGATTTCCGAAACCTTTAGTTCGATTTCGTTGGAATAAATGATGTTGTTCAACAAGGAGGGGATTACCCTAGAGGTCAGTTCAAAATCCATGTCACTCATAAATTGGGTAAAACCACTGATGTCGGGTATGCAAATTAAAGTCGGTGCTGCTTTCATACTATTTGTGTTTTTATATCGCAAAAAGTTCGCTACGAACTGTGCATTAAATTGTTTTTAAGGTGTCTCGAACAGGTAGCTGCTTTTCCAATGATTCATAAATATGGTATTGCGATCGTATCTTCGGGTCGTTGGGAGCCGGTGCTACAAAATCGTTCGTTCCCTTGCCGTCTATCATCCTCGCTTTGGTATTATCGGAAAACTGTAATTCGAGCATTTCTTTGAGTTCTCTAAAAATATCTTTGTCAGTAAGTTGTACCAAAACCTCGATGCGCTTGTCGAGGTTCCGGGTCATCCAATCGGCACTGCCCATGTACAATTTGTCTTCTCCATTGTTGTGAAACAGGAATACCCGTGCATGTTCCAAAAAGCGGTCAACGACACTAATAACCTCGATATTTTCGCTTTGTCCCGGAATTTGTGGTATCAGACAACAAAAACCACGTACCAATAGCTTTATTTTCACACCGGCATTGCTCGCCCTATATAGCTGATTGATCATCTTTTTATCTTCAAGACTGTTCATCTTGATACTGATCTTGGCCGGTAGGCCTTTTTTAGCATTCGTTATCTCGGCCTGAATCAACTCTTCGAACCGTTGGCGGGTATTATAGGGTGAAATCAAGAGCGTTTTTAATTTGGGCAGAATCAGTTCCCGTTTCAATACCCTGAATACTTGTTCTAAGTCCTTGCCTATTTTCTTTTTTGCGGTAAAAAGGGCGTGATCACAATAGATTTTGGAGGTCTTGGCATTAAAATTACCCGTACCGATATAGGCATAGCCTTTTATCCTCTTACCTTCCTTCCGTTGGATGTACAATATCTTGGAGTGTACCTTAACATTGGGAAAACTATAGAATACCTCGGCTCCCTTCTCCTCAAAATGGATGCCCCATTTGATGTTGTTCGCTTCATCGAACCGCGCTTTTCCCTCGACGAATATAACCACCTTTTTACCGTTTTCAAGCGCTTTTAATAACGCGGAGGTCAATAGTGATTCTTTGGCGATACGATAGAGGGAGATATGAATGGAAACGACTTGCGGATCATTTGCTGCCTCTAAAAGCCACTTTTCCAAATACCCGAATCGTTGGTACGGAAAATGCAACAGTCGGTCTTTTTCCCGGATAAGGTCGAAGATATTATCGGCCTCTTCAAAATCTTTTTGCCGCAAAGGTGGCAGATCTTTGTACTCCAAGTCATGATTACCAGTGCTGTTCGGAAAATCGAAAAAATCACTAAAATTGTGATGGGTACCCCCCTTGACCATATCTACCTTGCCCAGTTGCAACGCCTTGCGAATACGCTTTCGTAACGTTTTGGGCATTCCGCCTTCGTAAAGCAGTCGTGTGGGCTGGCCGGTTTGTCTTTTGGAAAGGGAGGCGTATACCTGTTCTATCCATTCCCCCTCATAGTCCTCTTCCAAATAAAGTTCAGCGTCTTTGGAAATTTTGATGCTGTAAAGCCCTTTAATGGCCTTGCCCGGGAATATATCCGTAGCATGTGCTTTTAGGATGTCCTCTAAGAATACATATTCGTATACATCCCTATCCCTTGAAATTTCAACAAACCTGCCCAACCGATTAGTGGGTACTTTAACGAACAGTAGGTCGTCTACTTCACTCAAGTCGGCGACGAGATACAATTGCCCGTCCGCAAAGGCGTTGGCCGAAACGTTCGCCGCGTTTAAAATCGTTGGGCCGTCCTTCAGATGCGTGTCGTAGTAAGACTTCAACTTGGCAAGATGCTTGGTTTTCAAATCCTGAAGCTCTAAAATATGGATACCCTTATCGGCAAGTTCGGGAAGAATACCCTCTCGGAAAACCTGCCCAAAGCGTATCTGTTGCTCATTAATCTCCGCTAGGAGGGTCTTCAACAGCTTGTTCGGTCGCAGGCCCAATGGTTTTCGAATACTTTTTTTTACCTTTTTAATCTGGCGGAGTTTGGAAACGCGTACTTTAAAAAATTCATCCAGATTGGAGGAGAATATGGCTAGGAAGCGCAGCCTTTCGAATACGGGATTGGAAGTATCTCCCGCCTCCTGTAAGACCCTCTCATTGAAATAGATCCAGTCGATTTCGCGATTGTTGTAGGTAAACGTAGCCATGCAAGGGATTTAGAGCCGATAAAAGTGAAAATTAAACCATCACTATATAAACAATGTAAAATTAGCCATTCTGGCGGTACGAGAGCCATACTATTTTTGACTCAATCGATAGGTGTTAAATGGCAATGACACGTATTTCTATCGTTGTACTTTAACCAAGACCATTTGAAGAATGAAAAAAATACTACTAGGTAGTTGCATTATTATTTTTAAACGTAATCTTCATTTCGAGTTACAGGGAAGCAAAATTTAAAGAAGAGAACGTAGAAAGCAAGCTTTAAAAAGCTACCGAAAAAGTGGAGGAAGCCGGAAAAAGAATCAAGGAAAAAAAAGTCACTGTTGATGTTGCTCAGGAAGAAATTGGTGGGAAGTGATGACGACTAGTACAGAAGTGCCAGGGAAAAATCCACATTTATAGATACGGGCAAGCGCAGATGCGCTACATCAATTTTTTTAGTCTTGTACTAAAATCTTGGGTTCCAAGATGATTTTGAAGGTTGGTTTTTTAATCGTTTTCTTTCTTTTTCGCTTCAATAGCGTCGACTTCTTGTGTTGCATCTTCAAATTCTACCTCGTCATCAACAATACCTTTGAATCCGCTAATCCATGCATTCTTGAAAATGTTGAAAATTGCAGGGAAAACTTTTGATTTTACCTGGGTTAAATCGCCTTCAAGCGGGATTTTTGTAGCGAGGGTATCCGTCTTTTGGTTTTTGAGAACGAACTTGAAGAATCCGACAAAACCTTCCCAAAGTTTTTCAAAGAAGTTGTCTTTTTTTTCAATTAGTTTAGAGTCTTTCAACATCGGTTTGATGTATCCTTTTAAAAACCCATCTGCGATAGCGAGTTCGCTATACAGATTAAAATTGCCCTCGGCAAAATCAATACCGGCATAGTGGCTGGTAAAATCGTTCAAGGCGCCCATATCGGTATTTTCAAGGGAGAAAGACATATCCATATCCGGAATTTGCTTTACAAGGTTCAGCCGGCCTTCCAAATTTACTTTTCCATTCCCGATAGAAATAGCGGTGCCTTTTACATGCGACGGAAGATTTCGCTCTTGTGAAATCACGTTTCTGAGATTGTCGGCGATAAGATTAATATCATGCATGTTCAAATCGATAGTCGGGTCTGCGGTAACTTCTACAAAAGCTGCCTTGCCATTTACGATTTCCAAATGGTTTATGTCTATTGGTATCAAATCGGTCAGGGCCTTGGTCCAATCATCGATATCGGCTTCGTCGCCGCTCTGTTGATCTTCAAATACATAGATAAAGACGGGTTTGGTCATGATGACTTCCCCTACTATTTTACCCTTGAACAACGATTTCCATTCTAAGGAAATATCGGTTCTTTCCAAATCTAAATACGGTACTTCTGAACCTGCGTCCACTTTGTTCAATTTCAGGTTATGTATAACGTAGGCTCCCCGTAATAACGAGATATCAATATCCTCTACGGCGCCAGAATAGCCTGGGATATTGGCCAAAACGTCATTCACATAATTTTTTACGATAGTTGGGAGCGATAAACGAAGTACGATGAGCAGAACGATGATCGCTACAGGCAATGCATATCTTTTTTTCTTGTACACTTTTCTCTTGCTCTTTTGGTTTTTCGTTTCCATCGCCTGTTGTATTGTTATTTTTCTTTTTCGCCATCGCCGGTTAAAGTGCTCAGGAGACCATCTTGGGTGATCTTCCAGATAAAATTAAAAAATGATTTGCTCTGGTCCCGTTCTACGTCAATAGTTCCGTAGCGGTATCCGGCAGCATCGGTGTCCGAACCATCATTGACGAAAAGATTTCCTATCGCAGAAAGTAACTTGTTAATGTGCAATCTGTCTTTTTTAAGGATTTCGAATTTCAGGTCGTTGTACTTCATTTTCATATCGCCCCTAGCCTTAAGATTATTGCCCGAAGCAGTGAGATACAATTCGTTTATAGTGCCTGTAATCTGCGTATTAAGGTTGGGTCGCAAAAAGGAATTTACGCGCTCGCCGTCGAGCGAAAAAAGAGTTGCTTTGAGTGTAAAAGCATCGTCCTTCCGGTTCATATCAAAACGATATTCCAAAGAAATCGGCGCGGTCCCCATTAGATTGCCTTTTAGATTGGCCAGCGTTTTCTCTCCTTCGGGATAGCCATTATTAATATTGTACATGGTGCCATCCAAAGCATCAAAATACAAGCTACCCGCCTTGGTTTCGTAGGTCGAATTTTCTTCATACCGAACCTTACCCTCCTTCATGTTGAGGCTATCAATAGCGATGTGTATAGGAATTTCTCTCAGCATAGCACTATACATACGTTTTGAGGAAAAATCATCGGAAACCATCTTATCCCTATACACGGTCAAATCGGGATTGTCGATTTCTCCATACTGGGAGAAAAAGAAAAAGCGATTGCTCTCAAACCCCAATTTTATCCCCTTAAGTCGAAACTCAGGAATGTGCAGGTCAATATGGTCGTGTTCCTTTGCGATTGCTCTTGACAAGGCCGCTTTCGAATATTTGGAGGTCAATCGGGTATTTTTTACCAGGACATCTGTTTTGGTGATCAGCAGCGTATCGGCCGTAGCGGTTTCGTAATCTCCTAAATCGACAAAAATTTGTGCGGCTTCGAATTCATAGTCTCCATATTCCAACGGGATTTTTTTAACAATGATATCCGGACCCGTGCGCCCGTTTAGAAGTGTGAAATTGATATTTCTGGCCTTGGTCCGAAAACTGTCGTTTTGTTTTTTGGTAAGGTCGAAGCTCCCATTCGTAAGACCAATCTTTCCGATGACGATATCTTTCAACAGGTTGACCAAGCCCTCTGGCTCGTTTTGATCTTTGGGCAGTACACGGGAAGCAAAATGCGTCACGTATGGGCTCTTCAAACTCACTTCGTCTGCCTTAATCGTATTTTTAATAAAAAATTGCCAGTAGCCAATACCCTCTATATTCAGGTTTTCGGCGGTAATGTCGGTATGGACAAGCGTGCTGTCCCGGTCTAAAAGCTGCATGCTGATGTCGGAGAAATGAATATTGCCGCTAAGTAAGCTAACTTCCAAACTTTCGTAATTCAGTTTGATGTGGGAAGGTATTTTGCGTTGCAGGAAGTCAGCAACCATATTTTTAGCCTGTAGCTGCAGAAGCACAAAAACAGCAACAAATGCCACGGTGATAAATGCACCAATTTTTAGGATTCGATTTCTGTAATTTCTATGCCTCTTCCCCATCTTATTTTTTATTAGTAAGCGATAAGCACGTGTCTAGGTGAACCTGGTTTTGCTTGAAATATAATCATAACGCTTTAAATAAAGTCATTTCGGTACAGTCGGATGGATAAGATGGGATTATAGTAAGAAGGCGAAAAATCGTGGCGAATTACTTGAATCAGCAAGGAGGAACCGATATAAAAAAAGAAAGGGAACGTCCCCACGTTCCCTATTCCGTGTTAAGTTTTCCACCAGAACAGATGTATTCTTAACCTACTCATGGTAAAAGTAGTATGAAGAGCATTTTAACATTTGCTCAAAAAGTTAAATTGTTAGCACTATCCGTTCCATTGATCAAAAGACTTAAAAAAAGGAATTTTAATGGTAGTTACGAACTTTTCAACTGAAAATCGGTTGATATTCCAAGGTTTTAGGCAATTTGGAACATATTCATATCTCGGCATCCGGTACTTTGTTTATTTTTTCCTCTTTCAACACCACCAACGCATCTTTAATTAGTTTAGTCAGTGCGCATAGCCTAAAACTTACGAGCTTATCCTTTTCTATAATCCGATAATTTTTGAGGCCCTTCGAGCAACACCCGAACCACACGCAGGGTACCATCTTCGGTAGAGCTAATATGCCATTTGATAAGCGAAATCTTACCATTTTCAATTTCGATACCGGTAATACTCCTGGGATGTACACAACTACCATCGTTAAAAAACGGAATGTCGCCCGGTTCCGGAAAACGGGGCCGATGGGTATGCCCCACTATGGTAATCAGTAAATCGTTGGCCAGAATCCATTTTTTTATCCTTCGTTCTATTTTTATCAGTTCCTTATAGTTTTTGGCAGGACTGGTAGGATCTGCGATACCCCATACTTGCAAGGGTTTCCAAAGTACGCGCACCAGAAATCGTCCCCAGCGCCAGAAGGTGTAGTTCCACCAATCGGCTTGATGGCCGTGCGCCAAAAAAATTTCTTGTTGGGTGTTTTTGTGCTTTAGCACAACGGCCTCATGATAGGTAATGCCCTCTAAAAGGGTTTTGTCGCAGCCCTCAACCGGGTCAAAATAATGTGATAGGTGTTCTTTTACATATTTGGCATCCTTATACACCATGTCGTGGTTACCCCAAATCATATGCAAACGGTTTTCCTGATGAAACTGCTTCAATAGTTTGAACACGTTCTTGTGCGCCTGAAAAATGGAATCGAAATGGATATTTTCCCAGAGTTCGTCACCGTCGCCCAATTCCAAATAAGAAAATCCCTCTTTGTAGTAAAACTTCAAGGCGTGAAAATAGATGTTACGGTTGTTGGCAAAATCATCCGCAAAACTATTGTCACCTCGGTGGCAATCGCTAAAAAGGATAAGTTTAGAATTATCATCAAAGGGCAATACCTTGGCATTCTTATAGGCTCTGTTTAACCGGTATTTAGACGACATTGACGTTTTTTTATAAATATCCGAAAAACGGGGCATACCTTGAAACTTTTGCGAAAGGATTGCTTTAACAAAATTCTACGCTTTGTTTTGTAATTTTATGGCCAAAGCGACTACTAATAGTTACTATGTCTTTAACGAACTACGAAAATATGCCGATACAGCGGCTCATCAGTTTCAATAAATTATTGGAATATTATGATGGGTTGGCTAAAAGCGAGGACCCTTTTCTCGCCGCAAAGGCGAAGCGGGTTCTAGATGCACAAGCTCCGTTTCCGGAGCTGCGTGATGGGTTTGAAGACCTAAATCTACTTGATACGTACAAAGAGGTGATCGGCATCATTTTGGAGGATACCTTTTCGGATGTTTTGAGCTCGAACGAAATCAAGACGGCTTCATGGCCATACGACAACTTGGTATTCAACTCCTCGAAAAGATTTAAGGATATCTTGAAGAATGCGGGCCCTGGCTTCGAACTTAAGATTCGAAATCAAGAAGAGGACTTCAATTACATCATGGCGGCTGTAGTCGTTCTCAATTTTCATTACGGATTCAAATTGGATTTTACTAGGCCCTATTTTTATGATATTCCCAATGCGGAGGGTGTAATGCATCACTATAGGATTCTTTACAATGCGGATTTTCTTGAATTGATACCCACCGATAAAGCCAAGCCACTTACTCAGGACGATGTTGATGATCTTCTCGAAAACTATGACAATATTGAACTCTGGAGGGAAAAAGTACCGCCTGGAAGCTTCATATCAAAAGGTTTTGTGATTTCGAACATGTTCGACGTGACCGCAGAGCATTCCATTTCGGAAATCAAATCGAGTCTGATTGCCGCCGATAAGCGCAAGAGCGACAGCTTTATGGAACATCTGAGCGAAACATTTCGATCTTTTTTCCGAATTAAGAATATTCAATCGAGTTTCGTAGCATACAACGCCAAAGAGAACCAATTTGAACAAGTGCATTCAAATGGTATCAATAGCGTTCTTTTGAACGACCAGGAAACTGGAAAATGTGAAAATATTTTATGCAGCAGTTCATATGGGACATTGCTGGAAGATAAAACGTACTTCGCCGTTTCCGATGTGGATAAGTATTTTACAATGTCTAAAGGTGCGGCGCCCTACAAGAATTTGAAACAAGCGGGCATAAAAAGTGCTATTCTTGCCCCCATTGCCGATGGGGATACCTTATTGGGTGTTTTAGAACTTACGTCAACCAAGAAAAATGAGTTGAACAGTGTTAATGCTACGAAGTTAGACGACATTATGCCATTTATCGTCTCTGCCGTCCTACGATCGAAAATCGAAGAGGCGAATTTGATCGATGCGATAATTCAACATGAATGCACTTCGGTACACCCTGCGGTGCATTGGCGTTTTGAGGAAGAAGCCAAGCTATTTATCAAAGACGATCTTCAAGGCCTGCAACCTACATTCAAAGAAATCGTTTTTAAGGATGTGTATCCGCTCTATGGCCAAATCGATATCAAAAATTCTTCCCAGGCAAGAAATACGGCAATTCAACGCGACTTGACCATACAACTATCGGTCATCAAATCGATTTTACTGAAGGTACAGGAGACGAAGAAACTTCCTTTTTATGAGGAGTTGACCTTTAGAGTAGACAATCATATCGATGACATCAAGGAAATGCTGCATACGAATAGCGAGCAGGCTATTTTCAAATTCGTGAACGAAGAAATCGCTCCGGTCTTTGCGCATTTGAAAAAATCAGAATCCAAAGAACTATTGCAGCAAATCATATCCTACGAAGCAAGTATCGATTCAGGTACCGATTCGTTTTATGACCATCGTAAAAATTACGATGAAAGCGTAATGCGAATCAACAAAAAGTTGGCCAAGGTAATCGATCAAAGACAGGAACAAGCGCAAGAAATGTTCCCACATTACTTTGAGCGTTACAAGACCGACGGGGTCGAGCACAATATGTATATCGGCGATGCCATCGTACCCAACGATAGTTTTGATCCCATCTATATCAATAACCTAAGGTTGTGGCAGCTGCAGGTCATGTGTGAAATGGAGAATGTGCATTATAACCTAAAGCCTAAGCTGGACATTCCTTTGGATGTGGCTTCCCTGATATTGGTGTACAACACCTCTCTATCCATTCGTTTTCGATTGGATGAAAAGCGTTTTGATGTAGACGGTACATACAACGCGCGTTATGAAATTATCAAAAAGCGAATCGATAAGTCTTTTGTAAAGGGCACCAACGAGCGGCTTACGCAACCTGGTAAAATGGTCGTCGTATATTCCCAAAAGTCGGACGAACTTGAATATTTGCGGTACATCAAATTCTTGAAATCAAAAGGATATTTTACCGGTAAGGTAGAGATCGTAGAGTTAGAGGGATTACAAGGCGTATCCGGGCTAAAGGCCATAAGGGCAGATATCCTGTACACTACAGATGCCGCTCCGGAAGAGACCTATACCTATGAAGATTTGATGGTAGAGCTAAAGGCTTAAGTCGGTAGTTCGATAAGCGCCCTTTCCGGGCCATAGAATTTCAATGCAACAAAGAACGCGATTACCGATAAGATCATGCCGATCATAAAAATGGTGTAGGTCCACCGCAAGAGCTTGTACTTTGTATTCAATACCACCCCCAAGAAGTAAAGGTCTTTGGTCAAATTCGAATACAAATAACTTTGATCCTTTATGAGTTCCTGCATGGCCCATTCATAATCCGGTAATTTCATTTTGTGAAAGTTTCCGAAAAATAAGAGATTCACCTTTTTATTCTTTACATCCTCTTTATTGAATTCTCCACTCGTAATATTCGGTCGTGTGGCCAAGACCGACATGATCATCGATGCTACGCTAAAAAGTACAAAGATTCCAGTAGGATAAATTAGATAATCGTTGCTCGGGTTGTCAAGCTTGGGAATAAGGTTGGTAAGCAGGAGAGAAATGATGATGGCATTGACCGACAATAAGATATTTGCTTTGGTATCGGCAATATCGCTGAGTTTCAAATGATTGCGCATGGTAACGCGGTACATTGTCTGAATGCCTCTTTCCGGACTGTTATTTTTTAACTTGACCTTAAGCGCTTCTTTTCTGAACGTTTTTTGCTGTTTCTTACGGGCTTTGACCAGCTTTTTGAGATTGCTGTCCTTTCCGCTTTGCCAATTTTCCCTGGCATAATCGGTGTAGAAGCGATGTTCCGTTTGAAACATTTTAATATTCGCTTTACGCCATTGCTTCTGGTTAAATTCTGCTACGCCCAGCAATGATAGCTCCTCCCTTAGCATTTCGGAGGTCTGCACATAACTGCTTTGTCCCAAGTGGGAGGAGTCGGCATCCCTTATGATTTCTTCCAAAAGATTTTTTGGGGAATGGGTGCGCATGGTGGCCATGATTAGGGAGCAGACCAATTGAACTCCTTCGGTATCATAATTTCGTTCTGTCAAGAATTCCTTGGCAATTGCACAGCTATTTTTCTCGTGCTCCGCTATCCCTTTCGTATAACCGGTGTCGTGAAGCCAAGCCGCTAGATGTATCGCTTCTCTTTCTTTTGCTTTCAGGTCAAAGTTATCCAACAATTCTTTAGTACTTTTAACGACCCGTTGTGTATGCCTCAGATTGTGGTACAAAAAATTCTTGTCTAGCTCATTGGTCAAGAGCTCGGTTACATATTCTTCGGTCTTGGAAAGTATATCGGACATGGCCTGGTTTTAGAAATTCCAAATTACAAAATATAACTAATGAAGGGTGTCGTTATCACTAAACATTTTATACTAATTGTATTGCTCGCACTATTTACGGGCTGTGCCACATACAAAAGCAAGTATCTAGATACCGCCAATGCAGACGATGCCCCTACTACAAAAGAGGTTTCGCATACGTTTTATCTAGTGGGCGACGCCGGTCTCTCGCCCTTTGGCGGAATGAACAAAGCTTTGACCATTTTCAAGGATCGATTGGACAAGGCCGATGAGAACAGTACGGCGATTTTCTTGGGAGATAATATCTACCCTGCGGGTATGCCTGATAAAAAAGATTCTACGGCCGCATATGTAAATGCCAAAAACGACCTGGATGCCCAACTCAAGACGCTGGAGAACTATAAAGGGAAGCCTTTCTTCATTCCCGGTAATCACGATTGGTACACCGAAGGTCTCGTAGGGTTGGAACGTGAACAGAAGTACATACAGGAGAAATTGGATAGTAAGGAAGTATTCTTTCCGGAGGATGGCTGTCCTATGAAAACCATCGAGGTCAATGATCAAATCATCATCATCGCGTTGGATACGGAATGGTACCTCACGAATTGGAACAAGCGTCCCGATATCAATGACAAATGCGAGATCAAAGACCGTGAAAAACTTTTTGAGGAAATCGAGAGCGAGATTAAAAAAAATGCCGGCAAAACCATCGTAATGGCATTTCACCACCCGATGTTCAGCTACGGTTCGCATGGGGGTCAATATAGTGTGAAACAGCATTTATACCCAAAGAGCAACATTGGCCCGGTGCCTTTTTTGGGCACTTTTGTAAATGTGCTCCGAAGAACCACAGGGGCGTCTATTGCCGACATCCAAAATAAGCGCTATACCGAACTGAAAAAGCGCTTGGTCACCTTGGCACAATATTCCGATAAGGTCATTTTTGTGTCGGGTCACGAGCACACACTGCAATATATCGTTGAGAACAGCACTCCGCAAATTGTTAGTGGTTCTGGCGCAAAAAAGGGGTGGACACGGCTTTTGAACGGAAGTCAGTTCTCCACTGGGCATATGGGCTACGCCACCTTGGAAGTTTATACCGACGGCTCATCGCGGGTTCGCTTTTATGGGGTGAATGATGAAAGCGATACTGAGGAGTTTTTATTTACTACGAACGTCTTTGCCCCGGATAGGGAAATCAATGAAGAGAAATACGATGAGGTGTTCCCAGCGACCTACAGCGCTTCCATTTATACCGAGGATGAAATTGATAAAAGTGGATTTTTCAAAGGTCTGTGGGGTGAGCGCTATCGAAAATATTATGCTACCAATGTTACTGCTCCTACCGTAAACTTAGATACGCTCTTCGGTGGCTTAAAACCAGTACGGAAAGGCGGGGGACACCAATCCAAGTCGTTGCGCTTACGTCACAAAGATGGAAAGGAGTACGTGATGCGGGCCTTACGGAAGGTTTCGGAACTCTACTTACAGGCCATGGTCTTTCAAGAGCAATACGTTATCGACGATTTAGAAGATAGCTATTTACAGGAGTTTCTGATGGATTTTTATACCGGAGCTAATCCGTATGCGCCTTTTACTATTGGCAAACTATCCGACGCCGTTGGTCTTTATCACACCAACCCGACGCTCTATTATGTTCCGAAACAACCGGCTCTTGACCAATACAATACCGATTTCGGAAACGAGCTGTATATGATCGAGGAACACGCAGGAGACGACCATGACATTGAAAGTTTTGGTTTTAGCAGAGAACTAAAGAGTACCGACGATATGTTCGATAATCTTCGCGATGACGAAAAGTATGAAGTGGATTCGGATGCCTATCTGCGCGCCCGTTTGTTCGATATGGCCATAGGCGATTGGGATCGTCATGTAGACCAGTGGCGCTGGGCCGAATTCGAAGGCAAAAACAAAAAAGGAAAGAAATCAAAAAAGACCATTTACCGTCCGGTTCCCCGGGACAGAGACATGGCATTCTCCAATATGGGAGACGGTTTATTTATGAACATCGCCACACGAATAATCCCTAGCCTGCGGATTATGGAAGGATACAAGAAAAAAATTAGAAACGTAAAAGGGTTCAATTCCTCCCCTAAAACATATGTTCTCGACGTAGCGCTGTTGAACCAAAAAACAAGGGAAGAATGGCTAAAGCAAGCTACTTACATTCAAGAACACCTAACGGCGGAAATAATCGATGACGCTTTCAAACAATTTCCAGAAGAAGTACGGGACGGTACGGTCGACAACATTAAGGAAATTCTACTCTCGCGGATCGAGCAGCTTCAGGAAACTGCAAATGCATACTTTGAGATAATAAATAAATATGCCGTCGTAACTGGTACGGATAAGGACGATTGGTTTGAAATCAATTATAAGGAAGGGCAAGTAAAAATTAAGGGATACCGTATTATCGATGGCGATAAAGAGAAGAAGTTTTACGAAAATACCTTTCGAAAAAACGTGACCAAAGAAGTTTGGGTATACGGGCTTGACGATGACGATAAGTTCAAGGTCAAGGGTACGAACAATAGCGGTATCAAAGTGAGATTGATCGGGGGGCAAAACAATGATATTTACGACGTAGGTGCAGGCAAGGGTACGTTCATTTACGATTATAAATCCAAAAAGAACACCTTGAAAGACGTGTCGAAGGCCAAGGTGCGACTGACCGATAATTATGAGGTCAATACCTATCGCCCCTTAAAGTTTAGGAGCAGTACCAACCAATTCATCCCGACTATCGGATTCAATCCCGATGACGGTATAAAAGTGGGGATCAGCAATATGTATACGTTCAATGGCTTTAGGCAAAACCCTTTTACGCAACAGCACCGTACCGCACTCTCCTATTATTTCGCGACCAGTGGTATAGAGTTCGATTATCGCGGAGAATTCGCGAACGTTACCGAGAAGGCCAATCTGGAAATTGCGGCAAGATTCACCAGTCCCAATTTCGCGATAAACTTCTTTGGTTTTGGCAACGAGACCGATAATTTAGACGATGACCTGAGCTTGGATTACAATCGGGTGCGACTGCAGACCTTGCGCTTCTCGCCGTCCTTGGTGTGGCGGGGGCAATTGGGGAGTAAATTGAGACTAGGGATCAACTATGAGAACATTCAGGTAGAAGAAACGGAAGAGCGCTTTATCAATACTTTTTATCTGGCGAATGGGGAAGAGAGTACGCGTAGCTTCACAGGTATAGATGGCCAATACACCTATGAAAATAGCGATAATTCGGCCTTTCCGACAATAGGAATGGCAACGTCGTTGCAAATAGGGTACAAGACCGGCCTGAGCGGTGGCGGCTCTTTCGGTTATGTGATTCCCACGCTGTCGTTCGATTACAAACTGAGTGCGAACGGGAAACTGGTATTGGCCACCAAATGGAAAGCCCATTTGAATATCGGGAATGGTTTCGAATTTTATCAAGGCGCAAGTATTGGAGGGATAGATGGCCTGCGCGGATTCCGAAACCAACGGTTTACCGGCAAACGCTCATTCTATCAAAATACCGATATCAGACTAAGCCTTGGAAAGGTAAAAACCGGAATTTTACCCACTGCCATTGGGTTGTACGGGGGATTCGATTATGGTCGCGTATGGGAATCCGAAGACCCCTCCAATATCTGGCATACCTCTTATGGGGGCGGTTTTTTCTTGAATATGACCGATTTGATATCCGCTCGGGCAGCACTTTTCAATAGTGTAGACGGACTCCGTTTTTCGTTTGGGATAGGATTCGGGTTTTAAGCGTGCCGACGATTGCGAAGACTGATAGCTGAAATGTAAGTACTTGACTGTACGAATAGATTAAAAGTTGGGCACTAGCGCCTTTGTTGATTCTTAACCTGCTCAAGGCAGGACTAGGGAATATAGGTTGCCTCCTTCATTACCCCTTTTTTCGTCGGAGAGAAAAAGGGTGTCGTTGTCCGAAAAGCAGACCGACTCCAGTTGCGTGCGTATCCCCAAATCGAATTCCTCAATGGTGACGCCGGAAAAATCGTTTAATGTAAAGTCCGTCAATCGCCATAATTTCCCATATCCTAAAAGCACGATAGTTTTACCATTTGGTGAAATATCCGCCGAGGTAATTCGACAGGTGTTCCAGTCGAGGCAAATGTTGAGCCTACCCACTAATTTTGCATCCTGTTTCCCTTTTTTATCTATTACACGGTAAATCGAAGTCTCTCCAGTAAACGGATTACCGTCGTTCTTTGTAAATATATAAAGGTTTTGGCCGTAGTGAAAAAAGGCCTCGGCATCGAATACCCGGTCTTCTTTTTTGGCTGGGAAATCTTTTTGCTCCGGATACCTGAATTTTATTTTTTTGGCATCTATTTTGTCACCAGGTTCCGTCTCCGGATTGGGAAGTTTGTAGATGGTCAGGTTTTTACGGTTGTTATCATTATTTCCAAAATCCCCAATGTACAAATTGCCATTTGAATTAGTTGCTAAATCCTCCCAATCCCCGTTTTTGGCATTTTTGACCTCCAGCTTCTGTATGATTTCCCCTTTGTGGTTTACCTTGTAGATATTGTCGCCGTTACCCTTGTCTTCTATAAGCCACACCGTTGAATCGTTGAACATGGCGATACCCGAGTTTTCATCAAGACTTGAAGGTAAGTCGGCAACGAATTTCAGCTGCCCATGCCCTGCACAGCCAACGAACCATGCCGAGGCAAGTAAGAGAAGGTATCTATTCATAGGATTTGTTGTCACGAACCTTTAGGCTGGGCAATAATCGGCAAAATGAATAGCGGTTCTTCAATTAAAAGGGGATTAGTTAGTTGGAAGCGAGGTCCGGATTCGTCTTCATCTGCAGTTTATTCACCACATAAGTGCCCAAATCGCGACCTTGTGTCACCCCAACCTCTACTGCTGCACGATAGTGAATACCGCCGTACATTCTACTGATGGCGGCCTCATCGGCGGCCTGCTCAAAAGAATCGAAACTTCTTACGGGTAGTCCGTAGGCCACTTCGGTATCATCGTCAAAGGCAAAATCGGGTCCGAAAATATCGGTCAGAGCCGTTGAGGCAGCTCCAGAAGCTACACTATGGCCACTGGAATATTCGGGAAAGGGAGGCGTTTGTAAAATCGGGGTCCAATCCTCGTCGATATGTTGGTTGATGAGCGTTTCCGGGCGAATAAGGTTACTTCTGTATTTTTCATCCCAACAGCTAATAAAGGCATCGGCAATCGCAATAGAGGTCTTGGTATAGGCAAAAAGCGTGGTATCGAAATCACTATTTGTTTTCTTCGCAGCGATTTTGGCGATGCCGATCCAGTGTGCACCCGGTGAAATCTTTTTTGTAGCGAACATGAGATGCCCCCTAGTAACGGAGACATACGGATTACAATCCCAAAATTTGGCAATGGCCACCTCTTCGGAGGAATCCCCTTGAGCGGTAATCTTGTTGCTGATGTCGTATACTTCCACCAATTCCTTGTAGAAAGGAGAATTTTTTTCCATTGAAAACGGTGGCGGCGGTACGGGTTTGAACTGCGCCGCGGAATCGATAGCAAAGGGTCTTATTTTATTCCAGTGCGGTTCAATACCTTCAATGTAGGCAGGTGGTGTGGGCTGCCATCGCGAAGGGTCATCGGTGTCGACCGTAAATTTGGGCATGGTCCTGGTCTGGGCATAATTGTCCTTTGCCATCCACGCCTTAATGTGTTCGGCGACCTGCATCGCATAATCCTTGGACGCCTCGAACTCCTCAAGGTTCTGGTTTTTCCATACCCCGTACAGACTATCTTCCAAAACTTCGAATTTGTCTTCCGAGAAAATCAAGGTCTTACTCAAATGCATATGCGCCATGAGCGCCGCAAGTTGCGAATTCACCTGTTTGGTCGAATCTATAGTGGGAATGGTTTCCAGGTCTGTTACCTGACCCGATAGCGGGCGGTAATCAGGATTGGTTTGTGCCATAATCTCATAGGCCGCAATGTTCGGATAGGCAAACACACGGCTGGCGACTGGTGGCGAAAAGATATCATGTATCATGATTTCCGTAACCATGTCTACCGAAGCATGTAGCTGATCAGGGCTAACCACAATGGGTCCTTTGGCGGTCTTTACATCTTCTTTACAAGATAAAACCGCAAAACACAGGCATAGGATAACTACTAATTTCTTCATTTGCTTAGAATACTGATTTTCAGTTCATAGAATTCGTGCTGCAAAGCTACATTATTTTTCCCCTACGAAAAGTTAAGGGATTGATAGTACGAGAGGTTTCAATGTTAAAATTAGGGGTTCTCATATGGGTTCAATAAAAAATGCCTTCAAAAATAGTAATTTGAAGGCATTTAAATGGCGTCGTATTCCTTAGATATACTGGTTCACGATGTTTTCGAACAATTCTTGCTTGCCACTTTGTAGTTCCAATTCGCCATTGTCTTTGGCAATCTCGTATAATGCCTTAAGATCTAGCTTTCCATCTTCAAAATCCTTGCCTTTTCCGGAGTCAAACGAACTGTAACGTTTGCTGCGAAGGGCATCGTAGGGTGAGGATGAAATGATTTTGTCGGCAACCAATAAGGCCCTGGCAAAAGTATCTGCACCTCCTATGTGTGCATGAAAAACATCGTCCATATCCGTAGAATTTCTTCGAATTTTCGCGTCAAAGTTAATGCCGCCTCCTTGCAATCCGCCTGCTTTTAAGAAAACTAACATGGCTTCGGTAACCTCGCCGATATTGTTAGGGAATTGATCGGTATCCCATCCGTTCTGATAATCGCCGCGATTGGCATCTACACTGCCCAACATGCCGTGCGCCGCCGCAACTTCCAACTCGTGCTGCATGGTGTGGCTCGCCAAGGTAGCATGGTTGACCTCGATGTTCAATTTGAAATCATCCTGTAATCCGTATTGATGCAGAAAGCCTACAACGGTCGCACAATCGAAATCGTACTGGTGTTTCATAGGTTCCATAGGTTTGGGCTCGATAAAGAAATTTCCTTTAAAGCCTTGTGCTCTCGCATAATCCCGTGCCATTCCCAGGAATCTTCCCATATGGTCCAATTCGCGCTTCATGTCGGTATTCAGAAGCGACATATAGCCTTCTCGACCGCCCCAGAAGACGTAATTTTCGCCATCCAGGGCCATAGTGGCATCCAAGGCCAGTTTTATTTGTCCGCCTGCACGGGCCAATACATTAAAATCGGGATTGGTCGCTGCACCGTTCATATACCTTGGGTTCGAAAAGCAATTCGCCGTGCCCCATAACAACTTTACGCCTGCTTCCGCTTT
Source organism: Aggregatimonas sangjinii (assembly GCF_005943945.1). GTDB lineage: Bacteria > Bacteroidota > Bacteroidia > Flavobacteriales > Flavobacteriaceae > Pelagihabitans > Pelagihabitans sangjinii. The sequence goes on from NZ_CP040710.1 coordinate 70,418, forward strand.
TTTACTCTTGATATACTCGACTATGGTCGCCAGTCGCTTTTCCGATTCGGTAAAAGTGGCCCCTTCCTGTATGAGATCATAATCGTGAAAACAGAAGTAGTCGAATCCCATTTTTGTGATAAACTCGAATGCCGCATCGGCCTTGGCCTTTGCCGCCTCGACGGCGTCGGAGGGTTGGTCCCATGGAAAATTTTGCGTTCCGGGCCCGAATGGATCGGCACCTTGGCCGCAGAAGGTATGCCAGTAGGCAATGGCGAATTTGAAATGCTCGCGCATGGTCTTGCCGGCAACTACTTGTTCCGGATTGTAGTATTTGAACGCTAAGGGATTATCCGATGCTGCCCCTTCAAATTTAATTTCCCCGATTCCTTTAAAGTATTCTTTGTCTCCTATTACTGCCATATTTTTAGTTTATGAATTTATTAGTTTATTGGTTGTTCTTGTGAGAAGCTTTTTTGCGACGAAGCAATTTATTTAAGTTTGATGATGGTTTTTATACTAAATTAAGTCATCGACTAGTTTCAACGGATTCTTTCGTTGTGCCTAATCGCGAACCTGCCTGCCGGCAGGCAGGGACGAATTATTTTTTTTCTAACAGTATCTCCAGTTCCTTCTTCCATTTGCTATATGCCTTCTGATATACTTCCGAATCTTCCGAAGGACGAAATCCCATCTCATAATCATTGTCCATAATCTGTTTCCCAAAGGCATCAAAATCGCCCTTGTGTAATTCGCAGGCCCGAGCGGCACCTATGGCTCCGGTAGTATTGTATATTTCGATTTCTTGTTCAATGAGCGTGGCTATGGTGCTCGAAAAGATATCCGAACGGAACAGATTGTCGTTTCCCGCACGTATGACCGAGGGTTCGATACCATCCGATTTCATAATTTCCATTCCGTAAACGAACGAAAAAGCGATTCCTTCCAATGCCGCGCGACACAAATGGGCCTTGTCGTGGTTATTCAAGTTGATATTGGACATTCTGGTGCCCAGTGTTTTATTGTTCAGTACGCGTTCTGCCCCGTTGCCAAAGGGATGTATGGTAACCCCGTCCGAGCCGATAGGAACCGACGAGGCCAGCGCGTTCATCTCTTCATACGAGCTAACATCTAAATTTTTCATCAACCATCTATACATTATACCCGCCCCGTTGATACAGGCCATTTTACCAATTCGGGTATTTGCGAGGGTATAGTTGACATGGGCAAAATTATTGACCCGTGCGCTTTCGGCAACCGATAGGCTATCGGTAATGGCATACATGACTCCTGAAGTACCACCTGTTGCGGCTACCTCGCCAGGGTTGAAAACATTTAATGACAAGGCATTGTTGGGCTGATCTCCGGCCCTGTAAAGAATGGGTGTACCTACGGCCAGGCCAGATTCGGAAGCCCCCTTTTCGGAAACCTTGCCTTGCACAGAGAAAGTATCCACAAAATCGGGAACGAGTTTTTCCGTTATACCGTAATGGTCCAACAACCAAGTGGCGATCGAATTGGATTTAAAATCCCAAAAAATCCCCTCGGAAAGCCCGGAAATTGTAGAACAAATGGTTCCGCCTAACTTGTAGGCAATATAATCGCCAGGAAGCATGAACTTATCGATTCGATCAAAGAGGTCAGGTTCATTTTCCTTTACCCATTTTAATTTGGAGGCTGTAAAATTCGCCGGGGAATTCAGTAATCGCTCCGCACATTTTTCCGGTCCCAAATCTTCAAAAGCCTTTTGTCCGATTTCGACAGCGCGACTGTCGCACCAAATAATCGATTGTCGTAGCGGTTCGCCATTGTCGTCAACGATTACCAAGCCGTGCATTTGATAGGAAATGCCTATTCCAGTAATCGCATCAGACGAAATCGAATGTGCTTTTATCAGCTGCTTGGTGGCATTGCATACGTGCTTCCACCATTCGTCTGGATCTTGTTCGGCCCAGCCATTCTTAAGGGCGACCATTTCCATTTCGACCTCCGGCTCGTTGACCACGGTAATACTTTTTCCCGTTGCCGTTTCGACCAAAGCCGCCTTTATGGAAGAACTGCCGATGTCATAACCAATGGTGTACATGTATTTTTCTTAAATGTGTTACTCGAGCTTTGGACATTTCCCCTCCATCATGCAGACAGCTTGGCCCTATATCGATTGCGAACGCCTAAGATATTGTTTTTGTTTTGATGTATCAAATAATAGGATTGGAGTTGAATATTCTACTCCGATTTAGGACGATTGGCACCTGATTTCAAGCTTTTTGTTTTTTAGGTCGGATGTATCGCCTTAAATTGGTCGTTCTATAAATTAGGGGTATTTTGTGATCAGTTGGAGCTTCGATGTTTTCTTTGGGCTAGAGTAGATGTTAAGACAGCGAGGAACTTTTCATATCTTATTTCCAGAATAAATTACCTTCTTTGTAAATCGATCTATGGTTGAAAGAATTTAAGAGTTCGAATGTGAAAAAATCAATGCAAAAGTCATTAGCATATGGGGAGCATCGCTTCACTGCCAATAATCTGATTGTATGTATAGTGGTATTATGCCTGGGCTGGTCTTTAAAGTTGAACGGCCAAGAAAAGGAGCTATCAAAATATGCCTGGTTCGATAGTATGACGGGGCAGTCTAATTCTGGAATCTTCAAGGGAGTGGTGTACGATGAGGAATTCCGTGTCATTACCGATAGGCATCAGTTTTTCGAAAAGGCAGCGTATGTTTCGGGATCAGTGGTCTTCGATAAACAGTCCTATTTTGATCTGCAACTCAGGTATGATGTATTCAACGATAATTTATTGGTCTTGAATGCCGAGGTAGTAGGTCTTCCAGCAATAATTCTCGAAAAGGAACATACCGAAGTTTTTCAATTGGGCAACCATCGGTTCAAGAATATAGATTTGTTGTATCCTGAACGGGGAAAGCTATCCGGTTTTGCCGAGGTGCTAGTGTCAACCGATTCCCTTTCGTTATATAAAAAACACCATAAGCGGTTGCTCAAAAGAACGGATCAAAAAACGCTCTATTCAGAATTCAAAAGTACCGCAAGCTACTACTTTGAACATGACAATAACCTTTATAGAATAAAGAAAGCCACTGATCTCGCCACGGTTTTCCCGGAGCAACGAAAAACAATTAAAGAACTACACGATACCCATGCGTCCTTGAAGAAAACGGATTTCGATACTTACCTAAAATCGGTCGTACAGGATTTGTCGGAAATCTTGAATCAAAACAGGCCGGGAAAATGAAAAAAATCGGTCTAACCATTGTAGCATTGTTCCTTTTTTCATCCTTAACCGGCCAGAAAAAGGGAAAGCCGCTGTCTCTTAACATCGAAGATGGCACTGTAATGGAAATCCTGAAAGCGATCGAAGCGAGGACCGATTATCGTTTTTATTATGCCGAATCGTGGTTGAGCGATACGAGCCTCAGTAAGAACTATGAAAATATGTTGGTCGAAGATATTCTCGCCGATGTTTTTGAAAACACCGAGCTCAACTTTTACATCTCCGCAGACAACCGAATTATTCTAACGCGCAATAATCGTATCTATAGCGATTTGCCTGATGGCTTTCTTGATGAACAAGAGGAAAAAGAGGTAGCTAAAACGACAAATAGTTCATCTGTTCCGGCGCTTTATGGCAGAGTGAAACAGCAATCGATTACTACGGCGGAAACCGTAAGAATCGGAAAAGAACGTTCAGGTAAGCGTCAAGAGCGTTTCGTGTTGTCCGGAAGAGTATTAAATGCGGAAACCGGTAAGCCTGTACCCGACGCTGCTGTCATTGTAAAGGACCTTCGCACAGGGGTGGTTACCACAGCAGGGGGCACCTATGAGATTGAATTGTCGTCTGGGTTGAATGTGGTTGAGGTAAGTGCGCTGGGGACGGCCGGTGCATTGAAAAACGTAATCATTTACAGCGACGGTAATCTTGACTTTGAGGTAGCTGAAAGCGTTGAGCAACTCGACGAGGTAATCGTTCAGGGCGACGCGATACGTACTATAGAGGATACTTCCACCGGAAATACAAAAATTGGGGCCGAGGCTTCCAAAAATATTCCCTTGGTGCTTGGTGAACGTGATGTTTTGAAGGTTGCCACCACGCTTCCCGGTGTTACTACTGCCGGCGAAGGTGCTGCCGGCTTTAATGTGAGAGGTGGCAAGACCGATCAGAACCTTATTTTACTGGATAATGCGGTACTGTACAACCCTTCGCATTTTTTCGGGTTTTTTCAAGCGATCAATCCCTTTTCGATTAAAGATTTGAATATTTATAAGGGAAGCATTCCCGCCGAGTACGGAGGTCGATTGTCTTCGGTATTCGAAATCAGCAGTAAAGATGCCAGTACCGAGAAGGTCAAGGGCGAAGTTTCCATCGGCCCCGTAACGGGCAATGCGGTCATAGAATTACCCATTCTAAAGGATAAAGCCGGTTTATTGCTTGGTGCGCGTGGTGCCTATTCCGATTGGGTATTGAAAGCATTAAATGATGAACAATTGCAGGACAGCCAAGCCTCATTTTATGATTTTATCGCCAAGTACAACCATCGAATCAATGAAGATAATCAGGTGAGTTTGACGGGGTATTCGAGCGGGGATGTTTTTAGTATTACATCAGATTCGCTGTTTAATTATAACAACCGTTTACTTAGTTTAAAGTACAATCGTAAACTGAGTGAAAAAAGCTCGGGTAGCATCATCGTAAACAATAGCCAATATAAGTTTAATATTGATTTTGATGGCAGTGTAAATTCAAACTTTGAACAAGGTTTTCAAATCGATGAGACCGAAATAAAGACACAGTTTAAATATTTGCTCAATGATGCGCATAATTTTGACTATGGTATTTCCGGAAAGTTATATTCCGTTCTTCCTGGCGAGATACGACCCAGAGGGGCGAACGATATCATTCAATCTTTGTCTATTCCGAAAGAGAAAGCGTTGGAAGCCGCACTGTTCATATCCGACAATATGAAGATCAGTGATCGATTACAGCTAGACCTTGGAGTACGGTATTCGTTTTATTCGGCCATCGGGCCCTCTGAACAACGGATATATCGGGAAGATCTTCCCAAATCGGAAAGTACCGTAGTAGCTACCGAAGTATATGAGGGCAATGATTTTTTTCAAACTTACGGCGGTCCTGAACTAAGGGCATCGGCTAGATATTTATTGAACGACAGCCTATCCGTTAAGGCCAGTTTTAATAACACCTACCAATTTATACATACCTTGACCAATAACACGACCGTATCCCCGGTCGATACATGGAAACTTTCCGATAGCAACATTAAACCACAACAGGCGAGTCAATTTTCATTGGGTATTTATCAAAATTTAAGTGATTATGAACTTAGTTTAGAGGGTTTTTACAAGAAGCAGGATAATATCACCGATTTTAAAACAGGTGCCCAGTTGCAGCTAAATGCCAACATCGAGACCGAAATATTGCAGGGTGAGGGTAAGGCGTACGGTGTAGAATTACTTATTAGAAAAAACAAGGGCAAATTGAATGGATGGTTGGGCTATACCTATTCTCGATCACTTTTTAAGTTGGATAGCGAATTTCAGGAAGAGCGTGTAAACAGCGGTGAATTTTTTCCGTCGAACTTCGACAAGCCACACGATTTTAGCTTGGTCTTGAATTATAAATTGACAAGAAGGTTCAGTTTCTCGGGTAATTTCATATATCAGACTGGTAGGCCCGTGACCTTTCCTGTTGGCAATTATGAGTTCGATGGAAACGAATTCGTACTCTATAGTGATAGAAATCAATTTCGGATTCCGGATTATTACCGTCTCGATCTTTCCTTGAATATCGAGGGAAATCACAAGGTCAAGAAATTCGCCCATAGTTTTTGGTCGATTTCGGTGTATAATGTTCTGGGCAGGAATAACCCCTATTCCGTATTTTTTGTCTCACAGGAGGGTGAGGTAAAGGCCCTGCAAAGCTCTATTTTTGCGATTCCAATACCATCGATAACGTTTAATTTTAAATTTTAAGAATTGAATTGCATTTGAAAATGATACTATCCGTTGTGCAGATAAGACATTTAGTAATTATCCTCTTAGTAAGCGCCTTTGCGCTACTATCCCAGGCATGTACCGAACCTTTTGAGGGCACGGTAGAAGGCTTTGACGATGTCTTAGTCGTAAATACGGTCATAACCAACGAACTTAAAAGGCAAGAAGTGCTGTTGCAGCGATCGTACCGCTTTGAGGAGGAAGGCCCGCTGCCAGAAGAACAAGCGCGTGTGATTTTGAGCGATGATGAAGGAAGTGAATATAATTTTGAAGAGGACACGCCTGGCAGGTATTTTTCTACAATACCTTTCGCGGCCGAGTTGAACACAGAGTATACACTCTCAATTACCACCCAAGACGGAAAATCCTATGGGTCTACAGCCATGACCTTACCGACCGAAAAAACAAGTATAGATTCGCTCTATGCCATGCGTACCACCAATGATAACGGGATAGAGGGCTTGGGTATTTTCGTAGACACCTATGACCCCTCAGGCAATTCGCAATACTATCGCTACGATTTTTTGGAGACCTATAAGATAATTGCACCGCTTTGGAGTCCCTATGATGTCGTTCTGATTATCGAAACATCGCAAGGGCCGGAGTTTAGTGTAATCCTTAGGGAGCGTGAAGAGGAGGTTTGCTACGGCAGTGCGCGACCGACAACCATCAATTTGGCCAATACGTTGAACCTAAGTGAAGACAGATTGACCCAGCAAAATGTGCGCTTCATTTCCAGCGATAACTATATTCTATCACATCGGTACAGTATTTTGGTCAGACAATATGTGCAGAGTCCGGTAGCGTTCGCCTACTATGAGGCCTTAAAGGACCTTATCCAATCGTCGGATGTTTTTTCGGAAGACCAGCCGGGCTTTTTGGCTGGCAATTTATTTTCTATTAACGACCCAAATGAAAGGGTAGTGGGCTTTTTCGAGGTGGCTACAGTAGATGAAAAACGTATATTTTTCGATTATGAGGATTTTTATCCGGGCGAAGAATTGCCACCATATGTGCAAGAATGTACCATCTCGAATGAATCCTTATTAGATGCGGTTAAGACCGGAAATGGCGTGTTTTATGGGTTTGACCCGAATCAACCTATACGAACCACGCAAAGACCATGTGGCGACTGTACCGTTTTAGGAAGCAATAAAGTACCTGATTTTTGGATAGAATAAATGTAACCTTACTATGAAGCGTGTTTTTCTTGTTTGGATTTTTCTACTGGCTTTTGTAGCAACGCAGGGGCAAGAAACGTTGAAAACCAGCGAAGAGGTGAATGGTTTTCAAAGCATCTCTCAGGAACGGGTTTTCGCACATTTGAATACTTCCCTATTGCTCACTGGTGAATATCTTTATTACTCCTTGTACTGTTTTCAGGCAAACCCTCTAGACATCAGTGATATCAGTAAAATAGCCTACGTCGAACTTGTCGGTACTGATGGGGATCAGGTTTTTAAGCATAAAATCCGGTTGGAAGACGGTCGGGGTTACGGCGATTTTTTTATTCCAACAACTGTTTCATCCGGCAGTTATAAACTTTTGGCGTACACGCAGTGGATGCGGAATGGTGACCTTTCCGATTTTTACCAAGCGGACATCACGATTATCAATCCGTACCAATCGGACCAATCGGGCGTTCGGGTGGCGCAATCAGTGGAAGGCGATACAATCCTGGTGGATAAAAGCCTCGAGTCATCGATTAAAGCGGAAATGGATGTAGAAGCGATTTCCGATGTGGGACCATTGCAGATTTTCATCGAAACGGAGAATTATACAGAAAGGGAGCAAGTTTCCGTCGTTTTGAAAGCGCGAAATGAAGGAGTGAAGGTAAATGGTAGTTATTCGGTTTCCGTCCGTAGAAAAGACGCACTGAAAGGAGCCATACCGCAGAGATCTTTTGAATTTTTAAAAGGGATTTCTCCCCAAAAAAACGGATATGTAGGCGGAAAAGGGCAGCAAGTCTATTTGCCAGAACTGAGAGGGGAGCTTTTTTGTGGTAAGGTGACAGCTGTCGAAAATGATTATCGGGTCGACAATCTAAAGTTGGCGATATCCGTTCCGGGGGAAAATTTCTATTTTGATGCCGTAATGACCGATGCAGCTGGTAGTTTTTGTTTCAATGTTAATGAGCAGTACGGAGGGGATAAGATGCTTTTCCAGGTTTTGACCGAACAGCCTGAAAGGTATACTGTTATGTTAGACGAACCCGACCCTTTGCAGTATTCAAAATTACTATTTGAGGAAGTTGATTTGGCATCATCGTTAAAATCGGAAATTTTAGAGCGCAGTGTACACAATCAAATCGAAAACTCCTATTTTCAATTTAGACCGGATTCCCTGCTATTTAAACCAGTGGAACAAATTTTTGACAATAAGGAACGCAAGGTCTTTGTACTTGACGATTATACCAGGTTCAAAACGCTAGGGGAGACTATCGTAGAAATCATAAAGGATGTTTCCAGACAAAGGGTAGGGCAGGATGATTATGTCATAAAGGTTAAAGGCTTTGACTATGCGGCTTCTTCGGAATTGTTGCCGCTCATTCTTATGGATGGCGTGCATGTGCAGGACCATAATGCGCTATTGGAATATGACGCCCGTACCATTCAAGAAATTACAGTAATGCAACACAAACTGATTTTCGGTCCCGAAGTTTATCTTGGTGCTTTGATGATCAAGACCAAAAACGGCAGCGGGTTTGATGCTTTGAGCGCGCGCAGTGCTTATTCTGCAACTACCATTTTTAAACCACAAAACAGTAAGAACTATTTCATTCAAAGCCACGAAGAAGGTGCCTCCAATTCTAGTTTACCGGATGATAGGATACAATTATTATGGAATCCCATACTAGAGGTAGAAGGTGGGACTATCCAAATCAACTTCTTTACTTCAGATGTAACGGGCGAATTTATCATTTCGGTTGAAGGGTTTGCCGATGGAAATATTCCCGTATCCGTACAACAATCGATTTTCGTTCGGTAAATGACAAGTCAATCGATTCCTCTTGTCCAGCCATTGGTCCAATTTGGAAGTTGTGCCCTATTGCCCGCCCCGTCAGTTGTGGCCTCGGTGTAGAATGAGGTATTATCGCCCGTATAGTTTGTGGGAATAAAATCGATTTGCGGGTTGTCAAATTCAACCGAGTCCAATTGCAGGTTTCCAAGCTCTATGTTCGACGAAACAACAGCATTATCTACTCTAATGCCCGTACTTAGGCCGTTGGTGTAGACATTCGTAAAGGTGTACCTGCCATTTCCGCTGGTGTAATCCAAACCTATTTCAAGGGAGGGTCCTATAATGCTGATATTCCGAATTGAATCGATGGCGGTTTGAGGCGGGTTTTCAATATCGCTCCTAATTTGGATTCCAGCATTCTTACTGCCGGAAAGGTGCCAGAATTCGCCCTTTCCGCTCCAATCATTGGTCATGGCAATGGCATTTTCGCCGTTATTCGTGGCCACGACCCATTTGGTGTTTACCGTACCGCCGATAAACCGAATTCCGTTCCCCAAACTCTCGAACGCTTGTACCCTAGTCACCGTAGTTAATGATCCCACACCGTAAAAAGCAATGGCATCGAACTTCCGGTCATTTACTTCGGCACCGGCGTATTCTACACGTAAATAGTTAAGGACTCCTGAAGTATCGGTAGCCGTAGAGCCACCATAGAAAATGTCTATGATATCCGATCGTCCCAGGTTCTCTCCATTTATGGGCGCTCTTCCGGAAATAACGATGCCTCCCCAGTCGCCCGGGACCGGATTTTGAGCCCCTGAAGTTATGATAACGGGGTTATCAGGTTGGCCAAACACATTAAGTCGCCCGCCCTGGGCCACTGCAATATAGGCTCCTTTTCCTGGGTCGGCTTTGATGACAGTACCTGCAGGAATGGAAAGTTCCGCTTTGTCACGAACCAAATAGGGACCGGTCAGGCGATATTCCACACTCGCCTCGAGTTGAATTCTACTCACCAGTTCACCTTCCAAAATCCCTTCTGATTCCGTTGGGCAAAACCCAGGGCATGCACCTCCGCAATCAACGGTTACCTCATCACCGTTTAAAATGCCATCAAAACAGGTAAGCTCAACTTCCATAATTTCCGGAGCGTCGTCACTCGAACATGACATGGCCAAGAGTAGCATACCGCACAGAAAAATTTTTGAAAGAATGGGTTTCATGGTATTATCGATTATTCATTGGGTCTATAAGATAAGAATTATCATTGTTGGAAATGACCAGATAGGTGGTGTCGTTCACTTTAAGGATTTTTCTCGAATTCAAGCCAGCTGGTAGCGGCAAGTATTTTTCAAAACTAATTTTTTGATTCTCCGAGATTTTTAAAACGCCTCCGGAGTTGGCATCGCTATTACCAAGTTCATTGGTGTAATCCATATAATTTCCGACAAACGTAATGCGCGTTTTTTCATCCTCCGTCGTAATGAGCAAATCCTCTACACTGCTCATTTGCGCTTCCTTTGGTAAGGGTACGGCTGTAAAAACAGCATTTTTGTTGAAATATGCCATAGATCGGAGTTCCGTAAGCTTTTTGATTTCAAGGATTTCATCAATTTTTTTTCCAGTCAAATCCGTGATATTATCGATTTTCGAAAAAGTCTCGTAATCAAGAAAATCCTTTTTTATAGAAGGAATTTGCGTAACCAGTTTATCCTTGGAGGCAAAGGGTACTTGGTGCCCGAAAAAGTCGTAAAAGATAATCGGATCTGCGGAACCGTTGTCATCAAAATCGTCTATGTACAAATGAACCGGGTTTTCAGGGGAAGCCTTTAATTTAAAGTTCAGCCCGGCATTACCTGCGACGATGTCATTTTTACCATTTTTATCGATATCTGCAACCGCGACAACATTCCACATACCATAGGTCTCGTCTAGCCCCATTTCCTTTGTGGCGTTTTTAAATTCAGAATCTCCCTGATTTAGGTATACCGTAATAGGCATCCAATCACCGACCACCACCAAGTCAAGTTCGCCATCGCCATTGATATCGGACCATTCGCTATCGGTCACCATACCCATGCGAATCTTTTTAACAATAATGAATTGTCCCTTCCCGTTATTTTTTAAAATAAAGCTGTACGGCGATAAGCCGTAATTGCCCGGTATAGATCTGCTGCCAATAAATAGGTCTAGATGGCCATCTTTGTCAAAATCGGCGGAAGAGACACTACCTCCGTTCGTTTTTATCAAATCCAATGGTAATCGCCTAAAGAGGGCATTTCCATCGTTTATGTAAATGCGGTCCTCTAAATAATCGCTACTCTCGGCATTTTCATTGCCCCCGGTCATGACATAGAGGTCCAAATCGGAATCATTGTCGATGTCAAGGGCTATCGCATCTACATCCTCATAAATGTTATCGTTGCCAAAATCGCCTTCTTTTGAAACCGTATAAGAGCCATCAGGGTTCTTCAAATAGAGTGAGGGAGACTGATATTTGGCCCCTCCTAGGTAAAGGTCATCCAAACCGTCGCCGTTAAAGTCGGCTTGAACCGCTGCGGGACCTTCTGCGGATAGCTTTTCCGGCATTAAAACCTCCCTGTCGTAATCAACATAGTTATTTTCTAAGTGTCTGAAAGCGAATTCTTCCAGCGCTGTTTCTAATGGGGTAGTGCGGGCCACCGTTTTTACGGTATTTGAATTTCTTTGAATATTATTCTCTTTGTTAATGGAGAGATCTTTTATGATTTGTGTTCGGCCATCAAGCCATTGTACCACCAGCGAATCGACTTTTGAAATCGTACCTAGTCCATAATGAAGCTTTCGCGTAGATGCCGATTGAAAACCGCGATTGACACTTAATTCCTTATAAAACTTGTGGTTATCGGCATACAGCGTCAATTTTGAACCGGTCGGGTTGAAAAGGCTATCATTTCCTTTTAATGTAATTGAAATATGGTTTCGGGTGGTATCGGCTTCGCTTTTATTTTCCAAAACCGAGGCTTTTTGATTGATATTATTGACCACGATATCGATATCACCATCATTATCTAAATCGCTATAGGCAGCACCATTTGAATAGGAGGGGCTTTGTCCGGCCGAGGAGGTCAGCCTTTCGAATTCAAAATTACCCTTGTTCCGGAAAACGACGTTCGGAATATTGATCGTCGGCATCATGTCGACCAATTTTTTTTCAATTTCATTACGCTTCGCCCCATCGTATTTGGCAAAATCAACATTGCTCAAATAGTTGATATAATTGAGGTCATTTGGTCTTTTATAAATGCCATTGGTCACGTAGATATCGTTACGGCCATCGTTATCGTAGTCTTCGATCAAGCTTGACCAGCTCCAATCGGTAGCATGGGTTTCCGTCATCAGCGCAATGTCGGAGAATATGCCATTACCTCGATTGAGTTGCAATGTATTTCTGGCGTACTGCGTTTGAAAACCGAAATTTTTCTTGATTCGATAGATATTGTCCGAGTCTTCCCCGCCGGATTTCAGGAATATTTCATGGTCGAAGGGCATCATGTCCAACGAGAACAAATCCAAATACGAATCATTGTTGAGATCGGCAACATCTATCCCCATCGTGAATCGGGCCGTGTGCTGCAGATAGGATGCGCTCGACTCTTCAAAGGTTTTATCTCCTTGATTGATGTACAGGTAGTCGTTTTCATGAAAATCGTTGCCCACATAAATGTCGATCAAGCCATCTTTATTGATATCCGTGGTCGCCAAGGCCAAACCATACCCCAAAGCACTGCTGTATATTTGTGCGGATTCGGTGACATCGATAAACGTGGCAACACCTTCATGCAACTGGTTCTCAAATAATTTATCTCCTGCAATGGAATCGACCAATACACGTTTGCCGATATCGCCATAGCTATCTGAATTATGAACGGAATGGTTCATCAAATACACATCCATATCACCATCGTTGTCATAATCGAAAAAAGAGGCTTGGGTAGACAAACCGGAAAAGTCTAAACCGTATTCGGAGGAAGATTCCTTGAAGGTAGCATCCCCTTTGTTGATGTATAAGAGATTATGGGCTTTTAAATCTTTGTAACTTCCAACTTTGGAGACGTAGATATCCAAGAGCCCATCGTTGTTTACATCTTCCATAGTTACACCGGTAGACCATGTGGCATCGGTTTCCAGTCCAGCCTGCGCCGTGATATCCTGGAATTTAAGATTTCCCAGGTTTAGATATAACTTATCGGTTGACTGGTTTGCGGAGAAGTATATATCATCCAAACCATCGTTATTGATATCTCCCACAGCGACTCCACCTCCATTATAGTAATAGAGGTATTCAATAATATTCAAATTGTCTTTATGGGTTAGCTCATTTGAAAAGTCAATACCTGTACTATCGGCAGGAAGGTTTTCAAAATAAATGGCCGCTTTTGGTTCGGCTTCTACTTTCTCGTTTTTGCAGTTTGTGAAAAGCGCAAAAACGAGAAGTGATACCAGCGTTATTTTCTTCATTTTCTACAATTAATTATTACCAGCGAATCACTATGTTCAGCACTGGTTAGGTGATCCTTTGTGATTCCAATGGGTCTCATCGGCCCATCCACTGCAAAGCCAATCTTACATACGGTATGCCATTAATACTTCAGTACGACCAAAGAATCGCTATTTCGGGCTACGAAAAGCTTATGCCCATCCAGCTTGAAATCGCGAATTTCCCCCTTAACGGAGAAGCGTTTGTCCGCGATATTGGTTTTAAAGTCCATGCCTCCCAAGTTTTCGATGTAGGTGCCATAAGATGCGTCGTAACGCCCTATTTCGGGCTTCACGTTGTAGAGGTTGCCCCCCAGAACGATATCCTGATCTCCATCGCCATCGAAGTCTTCCGTTTCTATGGCGTACACGTTCGAAAATTGTGCCTCGATCGGTAAAACAATTTTTTCAAAATTAAAACCACCATTGTTTACCAGGACTACCGTTGCGAGTTCGGACACTTGCGATACGGTGGCGTCTTTCAATTCCTCTTCGGAAAAGATTTTGCCAATATCGGCGTCCTTGAAAGAATCATAATTCGGAAATCTTTTTTTAAGGCCTCTGATTTGATCGATGAGGTTGTGTCTCAGGGCATAAGGATAATCTTTCCCGTTAGCCGCACGGAAGGTCATTATGGGATCGATAAAGCCATTTTTATCAAAATCCTTGGAATACAATGTTATCGGTCGTTCGCTGGTCGCTTTAAACCGGCTGTTCAAGCCATGGTTGCCAACGATAAAATCGGTATCGCCGTCATTATCCAAATCGGCGGCATGAATCGTATTCCACCATCCCTTTAAATCCGCAATTTTACTATTTTCTTTTTGGGTAAACACGCCCTTGTCATTAATGAACAAAAGAATGCCCATGAACTCTCCAACAACAACCAAATCTTGGTCACCATCTTGGTCTAAATCCTCGAACAGGGCATCAGTGATCATTCCAATATTTTGGAGTCCATTCGCGGCCTTTTTGGTGATATCAGAGAAATTCCCTTTGCCGTCATTTTCCAAAATAAATCCGGAGCAGGGTTGGCCGTATTTTAGGGGAACCATACGTTCGCCCACAAAAAGATCTAAGTCCCCATCCTGGTCTACATCAGCACTTATAACCGTCGATGTGCTATGAACTCCTTTTTTCGTTGGGAGTTTTTGATCTGATTGTTCAAAAACACCGTCCCCATTGTTGAAATACAAGCGGTCTTGAAAGGCAGCGGCATACTGTGAAAATTCAACTCCGCCACTACAGACATACAGGTCTTGATCACCATCGCCATCCGCATCAAAAAACAGGCTGGCCGCGTCTTCTGAATTCATGTTTTTGTCGAAAATAGAATTTTTACCGGCTTTCAAATTATTTTCCGAAGCGAGATAAAGACGTCCGGGGTTGCCTTTTGATCCGCCGATAAACAGGTCGTTTCGTCCATCGCCATTCACATCCGCCATTGCCATCTTAGGGCCTTCGGTACTGGTCATATGGTTCAGTAAACGATCTCTATCAAAATCGACAAACCTGTTTTCGGTATGCTTGTAATCGACATAGTCCGATAATTTCGTGAAAAGCGAATTTTCAATCGGTTTATCCGATACAGGCGAAATCGTGGCATCCTTTTCGGATAGAAATAGGGTCTTGTTCACCGATTCATCAACAAGCAAGGTTTGTTTGCCTGACGGCCAGGTTACTTTTAAGGAAATTGGGTCGTCCGATTGTAAACCGATTAGCGTGCGGGGGTCCATACTGGACTGAAAGCCCCGAACGGGTTGATTTTCAATAAACACATTCGTAGTAATTTCCTCTATTTTCGCACCGATGGCGTTGCGATTTTTTCCCTCGCCCTCAAGTACGAGTCTGATAAAGTTACCTTTATTATTTTCAATCGTAGTATTCTGGTAGACGAAGGCCTTCATGTTCAGATTGTTGACGACCAAATCTAAGTCTCCGTCATTGTCAAGGTCACCGTACGCAGCACCATTTGAAAAGCTCTCCGTCTGTAAGCCTGAACCGTTGAAATCGGTAAAGGCGAGATTGCCTTGATTTTTATAGGCGTGATTTTTGAGCTTGTTGGATGGAATGATGTCTATCAATTTTGCATAGTTGATCGAGTCATTGGAGATGATCGATTTGATTACTTCTTCACTTGATATGAATTGAAGGTAATCTTGGTTGGTGAGGTCTCTATAAATACCGTTCGCAATGAACAAATCTTTGAGTCCGTCGTTGTCCATATCGAATATAAGGGCTCCCCAGCTCCAGTCAGAGGCTTCTACACCACTTAACCTGCCTATTTCACTAAATGAATCGTCTCTATTATTGAGTTGAAATGTATTTCGTGTAAATTGATGATGGTAACCACTTTTTAATTTCAATTGATATTTGTCCCAATCCTCGAAGGTGGTTACGGTTTTCAGACGTTCATACTCCGAAGGAAGCATTTCGGTCACGAAGATATCGTTATAGCCATCGTTATTGATATCTGCCATATCAGCCCCCATAGAGGCACCACTGGTCGCCGAGATTTCGTTTTCAAGATCTTCTGTAAAGGTCCCGTTCCTGTTATTGATATACAGATAGTCCCGTTCAAAGAAATCGTTTGAAACGTAAATGTCTTCCCAACCGTCATTGTTGACATCGCCAACGGTAACCCCTAGACCGAAACCGACAACGCTACCATAAATACCAGCCTTTTCGCTAACGTCAACGAATTTGCCGTCAACATTTTCCATCAGTTTATCGCCACCCAAAAGATCGCGCTTCGGACGTTCGTTTCTTCTTAAGTCGAAGCTCCCGATGGCCTGGTACGAATTGTTCAGGATATAGGCGTCTAGATCACCGTCCTTATCATAATCGAAGAATGAGGCATGGGTCGAGAAACCCTTGTCATCCAAATTGTATTCGGAAGCCATCTCGGTAAAGGTAAGATTACCATTATTGATAAAAAGTTCGTTTTGTTTGTTCTCCCCTTTTAAATCGCCGGAATTGCAAACATAGACATCCAGGAACCCATCTGCATTAATGTCTACCATGGTTACTCCCGTCGACCAAGGTCTTTCCCCGCCCACCTTGGCCGAAGCCGTAATGTCCTTAAACTCAAAGTCCCCCAAGTTCAGATAAAGCTTGTTCGTTTCCTGGTTCGCCGTAAAATAAATGTCGGGGAGACTATCGTTATTAATGTCACCTATGGCTACGCCTCCACCGTTATAAAAATTTCGGTATTTATAGACATTAAAACCGTTGGAATAGTTGAGGTCGTTAGAGAAATCAATTCCCGTTCTGGACGAATCCAATAAACGGAAAACCAATTCCGATGTACCTGATTGCGATGTTTTTCCCTTAGAATCCGACGTGCAATTGACCAATACGACGGAAACTAAAATTATAGCGATTTCTTTAAATTTCATTTGTTTCGTATTACTCGATAAGATACCTCAGGTCATCTATTCGCGCATTTACATCTTTGTTGTTTTCCAAAGGTTCGATTAGGATGCGACGGTTGCCGTCTATTTTAACAAGCACAGCCTCGCCGTTCTTTTTTAAGGGTACTGAGATGAAATCATTTCCGGGAAACCATTCCAACAAACTGTCTTTGACCTGAGGAAGCAAGGTATCGGCTTGATAGGATTTATTCCAGAGCGACCAGGAATTGTAACCGAATTTGAGGTCCATTCCGGTCATGATTTTTTCTTCATTGAATATTCCGTAGAAATACATCATCACCTTCTTTGCTGTCGAATCGTTTTTGCGGTGGGGCAGTTGGTATTGAACGAATTTATTTTCGGGCCCTTGCTTGATCAATCCCTTGTTGTTCAATTGCCAACAGATGTCAAAAAAAGTCTGTCTTGATTGTCCAAATTTCATGCCGAACAAAAGTGAATCCTTCATTACATCTTTACTCATTTCAGTCTTGACCAAGCGGGAGTACTCCGATTGGGAACAACTTAGCGGCAACACAACAAAACAACCAACTATAAAAATACTAATACAGGTAGAATTGAACTTCTTCATTATTGGTGGGTACTATTAACAGCTTCTTATTGTTGAAATCGATCCATTTCAATCCTCTTATTTGTCCTTCGATATTCAAGGGAATCACTTCTTTTTTGTCCTCTTTTACAGAATGTGGCCCAAAGATAGCCCATCCTTTTGAAGCATCATACCTTCCGAACTGTGGTTTGACCAAATATTGATTTCCACCGAATAAAAGGTCGGGTGAACCGTCTTTATCCAAATCTTCCGATGTGATGGCGAACACGGGGGCGTATTGAATTTCATTCGGAAGCGATTTCGCCGTAAAGCGCTTTCCTTCATTAAAAAATATGGTGCTTTCCAGCATTTGTAAATCGACAAAAATGGCGTTTTCGAGAGTTTCTTTGGGTATTAGTGAGGCGATGCTCGCTTTGGCGTAGTCTTTATAGTAGAGCAATTTCTTTTTTAACGCAGGTATTTGTGCGATGAGCTCATCCTTATCTACGATAGGATAGTATCGTCCATCCACTTTTTTACAGATCAGTTGTTCCTTAAAGCCGTTTTTGTCAAAATCGCCAACGTACATCCGCATGGCCGGTTCCATAAAATTATTTAAACCTATGTTTCCGACTATGAGATCTTGGTCACCATCCAAATCCACGTCGGTGATATGCAAAGAGGACCAGATGCCAGAGGTGTTATCAAAACCATAAGCGGCACTTTGGTCGGTTAATACGCCCTTCTTATTGATGAAAATTTTAATGGCCATCCATTCGCCGATGACGATCAGGTCTTGCCAGCCATCGTTGTTGATGTCGCTCCATTCGGCGTCCCGGATCATACCCATATCCTGGAACACTTTTTTTTCACGGGCTTTAAAATTACCGTTGCCGTCGTTTTCCAATAGATATCCGGAACAGGCTAGGCCGTAGGATCTTGTTTTGTAGCGTTCCCCAACAAAAAGATCTACATCGCCATCCCGATCATAGTCTGCAGCGGTTACGGTCGAAGAACTTATCGGGTTGTCAAAACTCAAGGCCTTTTCCGCTAGGGTAAAATGCCCCTTGTCATTAGTGTAATACCGGTCATGCAGGGCGGTGGAGTAGGGCGAAAAAGCCTTACCGCCGTGACATACGTAAAGATCCATGTCGCCATCGTTATCACCATCAAGAAACAGGGCATCGGTATCTTCAGAAGCTTTGTCGTTTAAGAAGGGCTGTTCGTATCGCTCATAGCCGTTTTCGGAAGAAATAAAGAGCGCACCTAATTGATTTTTGGCTCCGCCTACAAAGAAATCCGGAATACTGTCGGCGTTCAGGTCGGCGGAAGCAAAAGCTGGCCCTTCGTTGCTGAACATCTGGGGGAGCAGACGCTCATTGTTAAAATCGATGTATTTGTTCTCTTGATGTTCAAAGGTAAACAGTGGGGGCATTTTGGTCAAAACGGGACGCGGACCTTTCCTCACCATTGTATCGAAAGCTGGTTCTAATGGATACTCGATAATGTGGCGCTGGTTGGTGGCAAGATCAAAAAGTTCGGTTACCGTTCCATCTGGCCAAGATATCGATAAGGAGTCGATTGTTTCGGCATCGCCAACACCAAAGTGCACCCCGTCGGGAACACTGCTTTGAAAACCGCGTGAGGTGTAATTCTCACCATAGCCCGTTCCATTTGGCGTAGCCAGATAGACTTTGGTTCCTATGGCCTGTGTATTTGATTCTTTCATTCGAAATTTTAAAGACAAGCTCCTGTGCGTTAAGGTGTCGGTATTATTTTCATAAACGAACGCGGGCATATTCACGTTATTGACCACTAAATCAAGGTCCCCATCGTTGTCTAAATCCCCGTATGCGCTCCCGTTGCTGAAACTTGGTTGTGATAGGCCCCAAGCTTCATTGGTTTTTTCAAATTTAAAGTCGCCGAGATTTTTAAATACACTATTCGCAACAGGCTGCGAGGGCATGGCATCGATTAAATTTTTGATAATATTCTTCTCATTGCCTTGAACCTTCTTACGTATGGTCTCATCGTTGCCCTCATAGGTCAAATAATCCCTGTCTAGCAAATCCTTATAGATACCATTGCTCACGTACATATCGCGCAATCCATCATTATCCATATCAAATATAAGGGCACTCCAGCTCCATTCCGTAGCGGCAACTTTGGATTGCCTTCCCACCTCGAGAAATGTATTGTTGCCTAGGTTTCGTTGTAAGGTGTTTCTGGAATACTGATTGAAGTAGCCTTGTTTTTCGGCGAGTTGCTGTTTGTCCCAAGATTCAAAAATGGTTTTTGTCTTCTGGCGGGCCTCGGTTTCCGGGAGCATCTCGGTTACCATCAAATCAGGGTAGCTATCGTTGTTCAGATCGGCAAGGTCGGCACCCATAGAGCCCATGGAAATGGAAGAAAAATACGATTCCAACTCTTCGGAAAAACCTCCTTTGGTATCATTGATGTATAGATAGTCCCGCTCGAAGAAGTCGTTGGATACGAAAATATCTGTCCAGTTGTCATTATTGAAGTCCCCTAAGGTAATTCCGAGACCAAATCCGATTTTACTCGAATATATGTTGGCTTCTTTGGTGATGTCCACAAAACTCCCATCGTCGTTCCGGAAAAATTTATTTCCGCTACCAGAGGCGTCGGGTATATTTCGTTGGTCTTTGATCAGGTCGAAAACCCCGACCGATTTGATTGAGTTGTTCAGTATGTAACAATCAAGGTCCCCATCTTTATCGTAATCGAAAAAAGCTGCTTGAACGGAAAGTCCTTCAACATCCAAGCCATACGCTTTTGACGACTCTGTAAAGGTTAAGTTGCCATTATTTATAAAGAGTTCATTGTAACGATTGTCGCCACCGGGCTTTCCGGACTTACATACATACAAATCCAAAAAACCGTCGGCATTTATGTCGACAAACGTGGCGCCGGTAGACCATACTCCCGTACATTGTACGCCAGCGGTTTTGGTGATATCCTCAAATTGCCAATTGCCTTTGTTCAGGTAGAGTTTATTATCAACTTGATTGCCGGTAAAATAAATATCTTCTAAACCATCATTGTTTACATCACCGATGGCAATGCCTCCGCCATTGTAAAAATTACGATAAACATAAGGGTTGAAATCCTCGGTGTAGGTAAGCCGGTTCTCGAAATCGATACCGATGCTCGTATCCCTTAAGGTAAACAGGGGCTTACTGGGGTCTTCCTCCTTAACCGAGCAAGCTGTAATCGAAGAAAGTACGAAAAGTAAAAAAAATCTCATTCCTACTGCGGTAATAAAAAAGGGTTGCCCGTTTTGAGCAACCCTTCAATATATTGAATACTTTTAAATTAGTAGCCTGGGTTCTGTGTTAAAGTACCTTCGGAGGCATTAATTTGTTCCTGTGGAATGGGGAATATGGTTCTAAAAGAATCGCTGTTGGTCTTTTCCCACCAAGATTCGCCCCATTTACCAAAACGGATACGGTCAGTACGACGACTTCCTTCCTGGAACATCTCTTTACCGCGCTCCTCGAAAAAGGTGTCTGCGTCTATACTATCCAAGCCTTCAAGACCTGCTCTATCTCTAATAGCATTCACATCGTCTAAAGAAAGACTCCAATCACCTGCTGCCCTTGCTCTTGCTTCACCTCTCATCAAGTGAACGTCACCTAAACGTACGATAGGATAATCATTGTTCATTTCCTGACGGCCAAAGAGTTGAAAGCTGAATTTTTTAGCACGTGTACCACTCTCTCTTTCAGAATTGGGCTCAAGTTCATTGATGGCAGGAGTGTAGTTGACAACAAGGTCATCATCATCCGCTGCGAAATCCAAAAGGGCGTTTCCGCTAAAGTCGGTCTGAGGCCCGGCCAAAAAGTTCGCTTCTTTTCTCAAATCGTCATCATCGTAGCTGTTGTAGAACTCCTCTAGTACCTGATAACCGTTCCATGGCTGTTGGTCTAAAGAATACGTCAATTGGCTACTGTAATGCATGTTCATTTGAGAGAAATTCATGCCACCAGCACTTACAGCGTCGTAATAGATCGACCAAATCATCTCTGGATTAAATTGATTGTTCGGCGCAAAAATCGCAGCATACCCTTCTAGGTTATCAGGATCTTCCTCAACGTCAGGTCTTTTTGCAAGATTGGGTACGGAGCAACCGTCAGCACACAATTGGTAAGGACCATTGTCAATGATATAAGAAGCTGCCCATTCGGCCTCTTCGTAACGTGGTGTTCCCGTATAGACTTCGGCGTTCAAATACAATTTGGCCAAAATTCCCAGAACCGCATATTGGTTGATGATATATGGATCGGATGCCGTTCCCAAATCGCTACCGGACAAGTCCATGGAAGCGGTGACGGCAGGAATACCCAATGCAGCCAACAATTCGCTCTCTACAAAAGCAAATACTTCTGATCTTTCTGATTGCGGTACACTACTATTTGCACCAGTATCCGTACTGGTCACAATCTTTACACGTCCGAATAAGTCCATTAGCCTAAAATATTGGTAGGCTCGAATCGTTCTTGCCTGGGCAGTTTCGTTCGGAGAGAGGCTACCCGCTAAAGCCGTATTGGCTTGGCCAATACCATTAAAGGCATTGTTCCAGGTATCGTTCAACGGACCGTTGGCAGAACCTACGGTGTGACGGTGCATACGCAACCAGATACCTCCATCAAACCAGTCACCACCCTTTTGGCCAATCGCCATCTCGTCGGAAGATACTGTTTGAACGGAATAATACGACCCGTGTCCCGCAGTACCTGCACGAACACCGCCATAGGCGCCTAATAAACTTCCTGGAGGCTGTATGCCGCCAGCAGTTGCCCCTTCGATAACGGAAACTCCGTCGTCAGAGAATTCCGTGGTAAGCTCATCTTCGAGCGTTTCTTCCAAATCGGTACATGAATAAGCGAGCACTAGCATACTGCTTAAAAATGTGAGTTTATACAAATTTTTCATAGTTTTTTTTTAAAAATTAATATTCAAACCTAAGGTGATGGTTCTAGAAGCAAAATAGTTGTAACGTCTATCAACACCTGGCGCCAATACATCAGGATTATTCGTATTTAAGACCCCTCCATTGTCTACCGAACCGAAATCCTGTAAAGAAGGTTCTGGATCTGCTCCTGTGTAGTTGGTAATTGTAAAGATGTTTTGACCGGCTAGCGAGATTCGCATGTTTTTGATATAGTCGCTATCGAAAGGAATGTTATAGCCTATTGACATGTTGTCCAATCTAAAGAAATCAGCTTTTTCTACATAATAAGAGCTAAATTGAGCAGTTCTAATGTCGTCCCTTGCCAATTCCGTATTCACGAAGTTGTACGAAGATTGTGATCCGATTCGGGGCTCGTAAAATGCCCGGAATGTATTGACCAAACTATGACCGAAAGCACCTCTAAAAAAGGCATTCACGTCCCAGTTGCCAAAGGTCACTTGGTTGGTCCATCCGATTTCAAAATCGGGTAAACCTTTTCCGAGTACCTCGAAATCTACATTCTCATCCAAGGCGTTCCCTTGACCGGTGATCAACTCACCATCACCGTTCACATCGACCAAAATCGGCGTTCCGTTTTCATCCACGTCCCCGGAAAAAACAGGCCCCCAGATCTGACCAATCTCTTCACCTTCTTGAACCAGAATCACATTTGTATCATTCTGACCAGGTGCACCCAAGTTCGCGGTAGTACGGTTACCCCCTGTTACACTTGTAAGCTCTGTTTTGTAAGTAGAAAAGATAATCCCTGTATTGTAGGATACATTTTCTTTTTTGATGACATCATAATTAACGGCTAGCTCAAGACCTCTGGTATTCAACTCACCACCATTTTGAAATTGGGAACCTCCATCTGCTCCACCACCTGTATTTTCGAGCGTAACAGAGTTGATAAAGTCTTCGATATCCCTATTGTAAATATCCAAGGTTGCTGACAAGCGCTCACTTGCAAATTCAAATCCTAAATTGATTTCTTTCTTCTCTTCCCATTTTAGATCTGGATTTGGAACCCGAAGGGTATTCCCTGTGGCAGAAGAGCCAAAACCATTAGAGCCGTTGATTACTCCAAAAGTAGCTTGAGATAATCCTACTTGCGGTGGAAGGGCACCGGTTACCCCGTAACCCAGTCGTACTTTCAATAGGTTTACATTTTTCAATTGTAGGTATTTGTTCGCATCAACCCCGATTGCAGCGGCAGGGAAAAGACCCCATTGCTCGTCCTCACCAAATCTACTCGAACCTTCCCTACGTAGTGAAGCGTTCACATAAATGGCATCGTCAATCGTAGCATTCACACGCCCAAAGAAAGCGATAATCCGGTCATCATCATTTCTCCCACTGTTTGCAGCGATTCGTCCAGCTTCCAATAAATCCTGGGAGGCTTCAATGGCATTGCTGAAATCGAAATCTACGCCTGGAGGAAAATCACCTAATTGCAAGAAATATTCGTTAAAATCGGTTTCTTGCCAAGAATACCCTCCGGTCACTTTCAAGGAAACCAAATCGCTAAACGTATTGCTGTAGGTGCCAAAAAGCTCTAAGGTTCTGTTCTCGATTTCATTAGTATAGAAACTTGCTGAACCTTTTCTAAAAGGGCTCACAGCATTTCCTCTAAAGAATGAGGTGGTCGGATAGTACTGCCGATTCGTATTTTTCTCATTTTGCTGCCCGATGTTCAAATTGGCCGTTAAATTATCGGTAAAATTGTAACGGAAATCCAAGCTATAATTGATTAGACTTCTAGTACCGTAATTTTTATTCTGCTCGGCTATCGATACCGGGTTGAAACTGTCAAAAAGACCTAGCGTCTCAAAATAACCACCGAATTGGTCGCCATTGAATGCGAAAGGCGCGTCCTCACCTAGAACAGGAGCGGTAGGATTGTAAAGTACGGCATATCGCAATGCTTCGTTAAAACCGAAATCACTGTCGCGTTGTGTAAGCGATGAATTGAAATCAATATTCAATTTATCATTGAAAATACGACCGGACAATTTCGTTCGGGCATTGAATTGCTTGAAACCGGAATTGGTCAAGATACCTTCCGTATCCCTGAAGTTGACCGATACCCGATAGTTCGCATCCTCGGTACCACCTACTGCGGCTACGTTATGAACTGATGTGAAGGCTGCTCTGGTCACTTCGTCCCTCCAATTGGTGTCACTTCCCAAATCGCTTCCACCAACTGCGAGAAATTCCTCCCGGTTCATGGTTTCTACTTGGTTTGCGACGTTAGCAGTAGAAAACTGTCCGTTATAGGAAACTGAAAAAGGTTGTCCTACCTTACCGGACTTGGTAGTGACCAAAATTACACCACTTGATCCACGTGTACCGTATATCGCAGCTGCGGAACCATCCTTTAACACCGTAATGTTTTCGATATCACTTGGGTCTACGTTATTCAGCGACTGTCCGAGCACCCCATCGATAACGACAAGAGGTTCGGCATTGCCCCCAATGGTAGAGATACCCCTTAAACGAATGGTAGAATTTGAATTTGGGTCACCACCCTTGTTGTACACGCTTAAACCAGCGACCTTACCTTGTAGTAATTGCGTCGGTTCGCTGATGACACCTTGGTTAAACTCCTCGGAACTTACACTGGTCACGGCCGTAGTAATTTCCTTTTTTACCTGACTACCGTATCCCGTAACTACCACTTCTTCCAAGGCTTGTGCATCCTCTTCCATGGTAACGTCTATAGTAGACTGGCCTCCAACAACGACTTCCGTCGATTTATATCCAATATAACTGAATACCAATGTGGCACCTTCACTAACCGTTATAGTGTAATTGCCATCAAAATCGGTCTGGGTGCCATTGGTCGTTCCCTTTTCCAAAACGTTTGCACCAGGCAAAGGACCTTGTGCGTCGGAAACCGTACCAGACACTTCTTGGGCTTGCGCAATCCCGAAACATAAAAATGCCCCGATTATGGCTAAGCTTTTTAAGAGCGTAATCTTCATAAATTGTTAGTTTAAGTTTGAGTTAATTAAAAATCTAAGGTTAAAAATATGTAAAAAATGTGTTAAAAACAGTTATTCGCTGCTTTATCAACTACGCAAACGGTTTCGTGTTGATAACTTTTAGGAATTATGAGTCTAATAATTTGGGAATACCTTAATTATGCATCTAACAATGAGAGTGATTCAAAATCATCATTCTCGCAATTAGAAACAAATATATAAATTTTTTTATGACCAGATTTTAGTGGGTTTATACGGTTTGGCAGGATTATATGTTAAATTACGACCGAATTCTAGGAAGCCTTTCCGTAAAGAATTATTTTGTTGAAATTTCATTATTAAAAATTATTGTGAGAAAAAATATCACCCTCAAACATATCGCCAAAGAATTGGAAGTCTCGATATCCACCGTGTCAAAGGCGTTAAAAAACAGCGAAGAAATCGGAAAAGATACCAAAGAAAAGGTTCAAGCTTTTGCGAAATTATACAATTATCGGCCGAACAATATTGCTATAAGCCTCAAAAACAGGCGGACCAAAACAATTGGGGTTATCATTCCCGATATCATCCATCACTTTTTCACTACGGTATTTAGGGGCATAGAGAAGTACGCCAACCGTCATGGTTATAATGTAATAATCTGTGTCTCCGATGAATCTTTTGACCGGGAAGTAATTAATATGGAAATGTTGGCCAATGGAAGTATCGATGGTTTTATCATGTCGCTCTCGGCAGAAACCCAACTCAAGAACGATTTCAACCATTTAAAGGAAGTGACCGAACAAGGCATTCCACTTGTTTTATTCGATAGGGTTACCGACGAAGTGAAATGCGATAAAGTGATTATCAACGATAAGGAAATAGCGTACAAAGCGGTTCAGATGTTTATTGATGAAGGAAAAAAACGGATTGCCTTGATATCTACTGATGATTATTTGAATGTAAGTGCCAAAAGAGCCATTGGTTACCAAGAAGCATTGCGAGCAAACAATTTGGAAATCAACGAATCCCTAGTCTTAATACTACCCTATTTTGGGGATAGTAGCAATGCAATAAGTGAATTCTTCGATAATAACGATTTTGATGCCATGCTTTGCGTCAATGAAATTTTCGCAGTACAGTGTATGCGGGAAGCGCAGGAGCGTGGAAAAAGAATTCCAGAGGATATCTCCGTTATCGGTTTTACCAACGGCATTCTTTCTCAGTATTCATCTCCTAGATTAACGGCTATTGCCCAACATGGGGAACAAATGGGAGAAACGGCCGCCCAGATGTTGATTGAACGTGTAGAGGCCGAGCTGGAATTGGACGAGGATGAGGAAAATTTTCGAACCGAGGTCATTCAGGCCACCATTATCAATGGGGGAACGACTTCCAACCCATAACAAATACCCTTAATAATTTAAAGTATGCAGAAAACCGGATTCATATTCGATTTGGACGGTGTTATTGTCGACACCGCGAAATACCATTACCTAGCCTGGAAAAAACTCGCGAACGAATTGGGCTTTGAGTTTACCCACGAACAGAACGAACTCTTTAAAGGGGTAAGTCGAAAGCGATGCCTTGAGATCTTATTGGATATCGGTCAAGTAGAGGCCACTCAAGAACAATTCGATAGATGGATGATCGAAAAAAACGAGGATTATCTTGCCTACATCGAAAAAATGGACGCCTCTGAGATTCTACCCGATGTACCTAAGGTGTTGCAATTTCTAAAGGAAAGAAACGTCCCCATTGCTTTGGGTTCGGCCAGTAAAAATGCGCGACCCATACTGGAAAAGGTACAATTGTTATCCTATTTCGATGTCTTGGTCGATGGGAATAGTGTAACCAAGGCCAAACCGGATCCTGAAGTTTTTCTGATCGGTGCCGATAAATTGGGCGTTGCCCCTGAGCACTGCGTTGTCTTCGAAGATGCGGTGGCGGGAATCGCCGCGGCGAACCATGCGAATATGCTCAGCATAGGCATCGGTAACGCCGATGTATTATCCGAGGCGAAATTTATTTTTAAAGATTTTACCGAAATTAGCCTAGAATTTTTAGAGGGTTTACTTTCGTAGTGATTTATAAAAGGATGCTTGATTCCGGCTCGGTATTGTCAAAGCTCGTCAAGTCTAAAAAACCATGAGATTACATGCAAGATTACATTAAACCGGACAACTGGTCCATCATCGAAGAAGGTTTTGATGCAGAACGGGTCAAGTCTTCGGAAAGCCTTTTTAGTATCGGGAACGGGGCCATGGGGCAACGTGCCAATTTTGAGGAACGCTACACGGGAGAGACATTTCAGGGCAGTTATATAGGAGGGGTCTATTATCCCGACAAAACTAGGGTAGGTTGGTGGAAAAATGGATACCCTGAATATTTTGCCAAGGTGCTCAACGCTCCCAACTGGATCGGGATAGAAGTCCTGATCAATGGGGAGCAACTCGACCTAAATACCTGTAAAAAGGTAAAGGACTTTCGGAGAGAGCTGAACATGAAAGAAGGCTGGTACCAACGCTCGTTTCAGGCCTTGACTTCAAATGGTGTTACGGTAAAAGTGAGAATAACACGCTTTTTAAGTCTCGCCATAGACGAAGTTGGCGCCATCAAATATGAGATTACACCCGTTGATTCGGATGCCGAAATCGTATTTCGACCTTATTTGGATAGCGGTATCACCAATGAAGACAGCAATTGGGACGATAAATTTTGGAACACCACGGGTATCTCTTCCGAAAATAGTCAGGCGTTTATCGAGGCACACACGATGAAGACCAATTTCGCGACCTGCACTTTTATGCAGTCGCAGCTATATCATCAAAACGAGCTGTTAGACACCGCTCTGGAGGAGCAGTTGGGAGATACGAGCGTAGCATTTTCATTTAAACAAAAACTTAGTAAGGGTGAGACCTTGGCCCTGCATAAATTCGGGGGCTACACGGTATCTACGAATCACGACCGTTCCGATTTGGTCGCGGCGGCCAAGAAAGTCTTGAAAAAAGCGACCGAGCTCGGTTTTGAACATCTTTTGGACGGCCAGATGAAAGCCTGGGCCGATATTTGGAAAATGAGCGACATTACCATTGAAGGCGATGTGAAAGCGCAACAGGGCATCCGTTTTAATATCTTTCAGCTCAACCAAACCTATTTGGGTAAGGATTCCCGATTGAATATCGGTCCAAAAGGGTTCACGGGAGAAAAATACGGAGGGAGCACTTACTGGGATACCGAGGCCTATTGCATTCCCTTTTATATGGCGACCAAAGACCAGAAAGTTGCCCGAAACTTATTAAAGTACCGCTATAATCATTTGAAAAAGGCCATTGAAAATGCTGAAAAACTAGGATTTTCGAACGGTGCGGCCCTCTATCCGATGGTTACCATGAACGGTGAGGAATGTCACAATGAATGGGAAATCACCTTTGAGGAAATACACCGCAACGGAGCAATCGCCTTTGCCATCTTCAATTATTACCGCTTTACAGGGGATTACACGTACATTCCTGAAATGGGCTTGGAAGTACTCATCGGCATCGCGAGATTTTGGCAACAGCGCGCAACCTTTTCAGAACAGAAACAGCAATATGTAATCCTTGGGGTAACCGGTCCCAATGAATACGAGAACAATGTCAACAACAACTGGTATACCAACTATTTGGCGAAATGGTGTATCGATTATACCATAGTTCAGCTAGGTAAAGTTAAAGACGGTTATCAAGAAGATTACAAAAGGGTTATGGGCAAAACGAAGCTTACCGATGGCGAGCTTTCCAAGTGGAAAGAGGTGGCCGACCAGATGTACTTTCCGAGATCGGAAGAACTTGATATATTCCTTCAGCAAGACGGATTTTTAGATAAAGAACTGATTACCGTCGACGATTTGGATAAAAAGCAACGCCCCATCAACCAAAAATGGAGCTGGGACCGAATTTTACGCTCGCCCTATATCAAGCAGGCCGATGTATTGCAGGGTTTTTACCTTTTCGAAGACCACTTTTCGACCGAGCAGCTCGAAAAGCATTTCGATTTTTACGAACCTTTTACCGTACACGAATCTTCGCTATCGCCCTGCGTACATAGTATTCAGGCAGCAAAGCTGAATCGAATGCAACAAGCATATACTTTTTACCTTCGGACCTCTCGATTAGATTTGGACGATTACAATAAAGAGGTAGAAGAAGGGTTGCACATCACTTCGATGGCCGGAACTTGGATGAGCATCGTTGAAGGTTTTGGCGGCATGCGGGTTATCGATGATAAACTGTCGTTCACTCCAAGGATTCCCGAAGAATGGACATCGTATTCCTTTAAAGTGAATTTTAGGAACCGTATCCTAAGGGTTACCATTAGTCATGATGGTAGCAGCTTCGCGTTGGAGGGCGACCAAGAAATGTCAATTCGAGTGAACGGGAAGCGAATCGCGCTTAGCCCGAAGTCGGAAATCAGCGTTTAATATGAAAAAATCCCATCTATGCATTATACTGGTCATCTTGGTGTATTCGGTAGGATGTGAAGAAGAACTAGAACAGATGCAGGAAAGCCCTAAAAAGAAAGAAGTTGTTTACCAAGTCTTTACCAGACTTTTTGGTAATACGAATACGACCAATACACCTTGGGGAACCTTGGAAGAAAACGGGGTCGGTAAATTCTCCGATTTTTCGGAGGAAGCACTTCGGGAAATCAAAAACCTAGGGGTTACCTATATCTGGTATACCGGTGTACCCCACCATGACGTGATAACCGACTACACCGATTTTGGTATCAGCCAGGATGATCCGGATATCGTGAAGGGTAGGGCGGGTTCACCCTATGCCGTCAAGGATTATTATAATGTGAATCCCGATTTAGCGGAAAATCCCGAGGAACGATTGGCCGAATTCAAGGCGTTGATCCGGCGAACCCATCAGGCTGACTTGAAGCTGTTGATCGATATCGTTCCAAATCACGTAGCGCGCAATTACGAGGGAAAAACGACACCTGAAGGTTCGGCTCCGTTCGGGGCAACCGATGATACCTCGGTCGAATACGCTAGGAACAATGATTTTTATTACATCCCAGGGCAGGATTTTGAGGTGCCCGATTGGCGCGATGGTTATCAGCCTTTGGGAGGGGAAAATCATCCGATGCTTGACGGGAAATTTAACGAAAGCCCTGCAAAATGGACCGGAAATGGTTCGCGTTTGGCCAAACCGGACCAAAACGATTGGTACGAGACGGTAAAGATAAATTATGGCGTTAAGCCCGATGGTACATACGATTTTGAAACGCTTCCTGAAGACTTTGGATTGCGTGGGTTTGAGGAACACCATGCCTTTTGGTCTAACAAGGATGTACCTGGCTCATGGAAAAAATTTAAGGACATCGCGCTCTATTGGTTAGATTTAGGGGTGGATGGCTTTCGTTTTGATATGGCCGAAATGGTACCTGTAGAATTCTGGAGTTATATGAATTCGAATATTAAAATGAAAAATCCCGATGCCTTTCTCCTGGCAGAGGTGTACAATCCCGATTTGTATAGGGACTATATATTCAAAGGTAAAATGGACTATTTATATGATAAGGTCGAGATGTACGACTCGCTCAAACATATCATGCAGGGTCACGGGTGGACGGACCATTTGCCCGTTGTGAAAAGAGGAACGCAGGACATTGAGCATCATTTGTTGCATTTTTTGGAAAACCATGACGAGCAACGCATCGCCAGCCCGGCCTTCGTCGGTGATGCCAAAAAAGGGATGCCTGCCATGGTCGTCTCGGCAACCATGACCACGGCACCCATTATGATTTACTTCGGTCAGGAAGTAGGGGAGCCTGCGGCCGAGGATGGGGGATTTGGCGATCCGACTCGTACATCCATTTTCGATTACATAGGTGTACCAAGTCATCAGCGTTGGGTCAACGACAAAAAGTTCGATGGAGGGCAATTGAGCGAGGATGAAAAAAGTCTTCGTGATTTTTACAAGCGTCTTTTAAATTTCACTGTGGCCAGCGATGCCCTGGGTGGAAGCTATGAAGACATCCATTTTTACAATAAGGAGCGCACCGAAAACTATGATCATCGCGTGCTTTCATACGTACGGTGGTCGGGTACGGAACGTTTGGTAATAGTTTCCAATTTTGAAGCGGACCGTTCCCGCGAATTTCAATTGAAAATCCCACCGGAAATCCTTGCCGAATGGGATTTGAAAAATGGCACCTATTCCACTGTAGATATGTTGTATGGTTCAGCCTTGCCCTTAGTGGTAAACGATAGTGTGGGTCAAATCGACATAGACTTGAAACCCTTGGAGTCTTTTATTCTCAAAATTGAAGAATAAATCACTCGGTTTTGGCATAATGTAGGGCTCCTGCAATACCCCCATTAAGCTATCCTACCTGTTTGAAGCAGTGCGCATCCTAGAACAGATTTCGAAAACCAATTGTATCTTTGATAAACTTAATTGCAAGCAATACAGAAAAGAATGAGATTTTTAGTCACCATATTTTCGCTGTTTTTATTTTTAAGCTGCACACGCATGAACGAACCTTTGATAATAGGGCATCGTGGGGCCATGGGCCACGAAACGGAAAACACCTTGGCCTCTGTACAGAAAGCACTTGACTTGGGTGTAGATGGTATCGAGATCGATGTCTTTAATATCGAGAGTGGGGAGACCGTTGTGTTTCACGATGAGCGGGTAGAACGTCTGACCAATGGTGGGGGGCGTGTAGAGGAATACAATTATGTAGACCTATTGCAACTTACCCTTGACGGAAATCATAAAATACCGATGCTGCAGGACGTCCTGAAATTAATTGATAACAAAGTACTCCTCAATATCGAACTCAAGGGTGCCGGGACATCGGATCGGGTGAATTTTATTATGAATTACTATATCGAAGAACGAGGTTGGTCTCCAGAGAATTTTCTCATCTCCAGTTTCAATTGGGATGAGCTACGGGAGATGCGCAAAATTAATCCCGACGTGGCCATCGCTGTACTAACCGAAGACGACCCCCTTGAAGCGATTCCGGAGGCCATAGAACTGAAGGCCGTTGCGATTAACCCGGATTACGAGAAACTTACAAGTGAAAACAATTTGGCGATCAAGGATGCCGGTTTTAAAATCTATGCGTGGACGGTGAATGAACCGCAGGATATCATA
Source organism: Aggregatimonas sangjinii (assembly GCF_005943945.1). Lineage (GTDB taxonomy): Bacteria > Bacteroidota > Bacteroidia > Flavobacteriales > Flavobacteriaceae > Pelagihabitans > Pelagihabitans sangjinii. The sequence continues at coordinate 102,957 of NZ_CP040710.1, forward strand.
AAAATGAAACGATTTGGTGTCGACGGCATTATCACCAATTATCCTGAACGCATTCGCTAAATGTACGATGTACTGATCATAGGAGGGGGCGCAGCGGGGTTCTATGCGGCCATACATGTAGCTGAGGCAAATCCTACCTTTAAGGTGGGTATCCTGGAGCGCGGAAAGGAAGTATTGGGTAAAGTAAAGGTTTCCGGTGGGGGCCGATGTAATGTTACCCATGCCGAATTCGACCCAGGTGAATTGGTAAAACGATATCCCAGAGGGGAAAAAGAGCTCTTAGGACCGTTTCACGCCTACTGTAGTGGCGATACCGTGGCCTTTTTTCAAGAAAGGGGCATCGAATTGAAAATCGAGGACGACGGGCGAATGTTTCCGATTACGAATAGCTCACAAACCATCATAGACTGCTTTTTAAGCGAAACAGTTCGTTTGGGGATTCACATTTTACGTCATAGTACGGTAACCGATATTCGACACACAACTTTGGCAAACAAAGAAAAAGGATGGGCGGTCAAATCGATCAAGGGTTCCTATGAAACCAAAAAGTTATTGGTAGCGACCGGAAGCAACCCGAAAATATGGAATCTACTCGAAAAATTAGGGCATACGATCGTTCCACCGGTTCCTTCACTATTTACCTTTAATATTAAGGATGAGCGAATCAATGGGATTCCCGGAGTAAGCACCCCGGCGTCGGTGTCCGTTTTGGCAAAGAGTCATTCGAATTCAAAAGTAACCATCAAGCTACGGAGCCAAAGGCCCGATGAGGTATTGCTCCAAGATGAGGGGCCGGTACTCATTACCCATTGGGGATTAAGTGGCCCGGCGATCCTAAAACTGTCGGCTTGGGGAGCTATTTTGATGAATGACCGTAACTACCGTTTCAAAATCAGGGTCAATTGGTTGCCCGATTTTAACAAAGGTGCCATTATCTCTTTTCTAATGGATATCAAAGAGGTAGAAGGAAAGAAGACCGTACTGCGTACCAAGGCCTTTGAACTACCACGGCGTTTATGGACGAACCTCGTGCGCGCCTCCGATATAGAAAAAACGACGAAGTGGGCCGACACCACCAAAGAACAGTTACAGGCACTTGCCAAGCAGTTGACCGAATGTGAGTTCGAGGTAGATGGAAAAAGTACCTTTAAAGAAGAATTCGTGACCGCGGGCGGGGTAGATTTGAAGGAAATCAATTTCAAGACCTTTTCAAGTAAAAAGTTACCTAATTTGTTCTTTGCCGGGGAAATCATGAATGTGGATGCGCTAACCGGGGGCTATAATTTTCAAAATGCATGGACCAGCGCCTACATCGCCGCGAAGGGAATTTCGGGGGGCTAGGCAAAGACATTCTGCAACTGCCATCGATTTTAATTTTGATTTTTCAAATGCCTGACTAATGCACAAATACATCGCGCTTTTAAGGGGAATCAACGTCAGCGGACAAAAGAAGATTATCATGTCCGAATTGCGCGACATGCTGAAGGCGTTAAATTTTCAAGATGTCGAGACCTATATTCAAAGCGGAAATATCGCTTTAAAGAGCTCGGAAGGCCGTAACGCTAAGGTTGCCGAAAAAATCAAAAAAGCCATTGCCGACACCTTTGGTTACGATGTTCCTGTTTTGGTCAAGACCTATGGGGAATTGAAATCTATTTTCAAGAAAAATCCCTTTACCGATGCCTCCGACATCGAACACAAAAGGGTCTATTTCGCTTTACTTCAAGAAACGCCACAACCCGAATTGATCAAAACATTTCAACAGGAAAAATTTGAAGCCGAAGCGTTTATGGTGACGAATGATTGCGTTTATCTGAATTACAAGATGGGTGCGGGGAAGGCGAAACTCAGTAACACCCTTATCGAGCGAAAATTAAAAGTTTCGGCAACTTCAAGAAACTACCGAACCATGGTCAAGTTGTTGGAAATGGCACAATGAGCTATAAGATAGCTGCGGGCAGGTGATTGTAGAAGCTTTTATGTCATCCTGGATTAACCCTATCATTTCGCAACCTTCATTACTCGCTATCGAATTCCCATCCTTCCATAAAAAGGTTAATTTTGTAACATGAGAGAACAGGATTTTGAACCCGCAAACTATGTGGGTCAAGTAGATGAAGGTAAAGTTACCTATCGTTCCCCGAGTAACATCGCCCTTGTGAAGTATTGGGGCAAAAAAGAACATCAGATTCCTGCGAACCCCTCCATCAGTTTTACGTTGGAAAGTTGTGCGACCACGACTACGGTTTCGTTTACCAAATTAAAATCCAAGGCGAAGGACTATTCTTTTGAGCTATCGTTCGAAGGAAAGCCAAAGGAAGATTTTAAGCCGAAAATTGAAGTTTTTTTCAATCGAATCGAACCTTATCTTCCCTTTTTAAAGGAATATCATTTTATCATTGAAACATCGAATTCTTTCCCGCATAGCAGCGGTATTGCTTCCTCCGCCAGCGGAATGTCCGCGCTTGCGCTTTGTTTGATGCATCTTGAAATGGAGCTTCAGCCAGATTTAACGATCGAATATTTCAATCAAAAAGCGTCTTTCTTGGCCCGTCTGGGCTCAGGAAGCGCTTGCAGAAGCATTGAAGGTCCGCTGGTACAATGGGGAAAGCACGAGACTGTGGGAAGTACAGATCTATTCGGAATCAGATATCCCTATAAAGTCCACCCTGTATTTCAGGAATACCACGATACGATTCTTTTGGTCGACAAGGGCCAAAAGCAGGTGAGCAGTACCGTTGGTCACGATTTAATGCACAATCATCCGTTCGCTGAACAACGTTTCGCCCAAGCGCATGAAAATCTGACGAAATTAAGGACGGTTTTTGAAAATGGGGATGTAGAAACGTTCATTCAAATCGTTGAAAGCGAGGCCCTCACCTTGCACGCCATGATGATGACCAGTCTGCCTTATTTTATATTGATGAAGTCCAATACCCTCGAAATCATCAATACCATATGGGCCTTCCGTAAAAAAACCGGTACCCCTGTCTGTTTTACCTTAGACGCAGGTGCCAATGTACACGTTTTATTTCCGAAGGCTGAAAAAGAAAAAGTAGATCGTTTTATTGCGGATGAACTGGTTGTTTTTTGCGAAAACGGGCAGTATATTTGTGATAGCGTAGGATATGGAGCAAAGAAATTAATAGATAAAAATGAATAATTAATAACGAATGATTCCGTTATTAATGCATGAGAGACAACGTTATAAAATCCAAGAGTTTCGATTTTGCAGTGTATATTGTATATCTTTATAAGAAGTTGGTTGCCGAGCACAAGGAATATGTTATGTCTAGGCAACTTCTGAAATCAGGAACTTCAATTGGTGCGAATGTAAGGGAAGCCGAGTTTGCGGTTAGCAAACCTGATTTCATCAATAAGATGACAATTAGCCTAAAAGAAGCGAATGAAACCGATTATTGGCTCGATTTGTTGCACAAAACTGGTTATTTAGTTGATGAAACTCATCTAAACGCCAAGCATAAAATAGAGGAAATATTAAAATTATTGGTAAGTATTGTAAAATCGTCCAAGCAATAATTATTAATTTTTCACTAGCCATTTATAATTAAAATAATGAAAGGACCCTTATTTTATTCGAAAATCCTTCTCTTTGGAGAGTACGGAATCATTAAAGATTCTAAAGGACTTTCCATCCCCTATAACTTTTTTAAAGGAGCCTTGAAGAACGACGACGTCGATTCCGAGGCGGCTAAGAAATCGAATAGTGGCCTAAGGGAATTTGCCGGCTATCTTGAAATCGTACAAAAAAATAGTCCCGACTTGGTTTCTTTCGATATCGCCGCCTTAAAAAGGGATGTTGATGCCGGAATGTATTTCGATAGTTCAATTCCCCAAGGATACGGTGTGGGCAGTAGTGGTGCTTTGGTAGCAGCTATTTATGATAAATATGCCAAGGAAAAGATTACGGTTCTCGAAAATCTGACCCGAGAAAAGCTTTTAAAATTGAAAATGATTTTCGGTAAAATGGAGTCATTTTTTCACGGGAAATCTTCAGGACTAGATCCCTTGAACAGTTATTTAAGTCTGCCGATTCTAATCAATTCCAAAGACAATATCGAATCTGCCAGTATTCCCTCTCAAAATACTGAGGGCAAAGGTGCCGTATTCCTTTTAGATAGCGGTATCACTGGTGAAACGGCCCCAATGGTTCAGATTTTTATGGAAAAAATGAAGAACGAAGGGTTTCGCAATATGCTAAAGGACCAGTTCATCAAACATACCGATGCCTGCGTTGAAGATTTTGTAGACGGTAATATAAAATCACTTTTCGGGAATTTAAAGCAACTCTCCCACGTTGTTCTCGATAACTTTAAGCCGATGATTCCCAAGAAGTTTCATCAGTTGTGGAAACAAGGAATCGATACCAATGAGTACTACCTAAAACTCTGTGGATCAGGTGGTGGGGGTTATATTTTAGGATTCACAGAAGATATCGACAAGGCCAAATCCGCACTGAAAGACTACAATTTAGAAGTGGTATACAACTTCTAATACCTATCACATGCTTAGTCGAAAAAACAAACTGCTTCTTCTTAAGTTGCTCAGTTTGTTCTCCGTAGTGCGTGGGTATAATATTTTGATGATCGCCTTGGCGCAGTACTTAGCCTCTATTTATATTCTTTCGCCAAATCTGCCGCTTCGTCAGGTTATTTTTGATCTAAATCTCTTTTTCATTGTTCTGGCATCCGGCTTGGTCATAGCGAGTGGTTACATCATCAACAATTTTTATGATGCCGAAAAAGATTTGATCAACAAGCCAAAAAAGAGCATGTTAGATCGCTTGGTGGGACAGCGCTTTAAGTTGACTACCTATTTCCTTCTTAATTTTCTGGCCGTATTTGCGGCAAGTTATGTTTCCTTTAGAGCTGTTCTCTTTTTCTCGGCCTATATTTTTGGAATTTGGTTGTATTCCCATAAGCTGAAAAAGGTTCCTTTCATCGGAAATTTTGTATCCGCAATTTTAGCGATTTCCCCTTTTTTTGCCGTCTTTGTGTACTACAAGAATTTCGAAACGGTCATTTTTGTGCATGCCGTGTTCCTATTTTTGCTGATTTTGGCGCGTGAGATGATCAAGGACCTCGAGAATATGACCGGCGATATCGCCCAGAATTATCGCACTATTCCCATATTATATGGTGCTCGGGTTTCTAAATTGGGTATTGCGGCGCTAGTGCTGCTTACCTTGGTTCCGTCCCTTCTGTTGATTGCGAAATTTGATATCGGTCATATGAACTTATATTTTATGGCATGTGTGGCGTTTTTGCTTCTTTTTCTAGTGTTGCTGGCACGTTCTTCAACCAAAGCACATTACGTATGGTTGCATAATATTTTAAAACTCATTATTGTGGTAGGGGTTTTCAGTATCTTGTTGATCGACGTGAATTTGGTACTGAACCGAATTTTTTAAAAATGGGAGAGGATATCCCAATAATAAGGTCTTCGAATTTACATCTAGGAAGCATAAGTCGCGTTTTGGGTTACTTCTATGGTAAGCGAAGATCACCCTGAAAAAATATATCTAGAATGGAAAACACATTGAAAGTTGCGCTAGCACAGATCGCTCCGGTTTGGTTGAACAAATCGGGGACCATACAAAAAATCGAAACGACGATTCAGGATGCGGGAAAGGAAAAAGCGGAGCTTATCATTTTCGGCGAAGCCCTATTGCCCGGCTACCCTTTTTGGTTGGCCCTGACAGATGGTGCCGCGTGGGATACCAAAGTCAATAAGGAACTACATGCCCATTATACTAGAAATTCGATTCAGATTGAGGCGGGGGAATTGGACAGTATACGGCAATTGGCCAAAGAACATCGCATGGCAGTTTATCTTGGAGTCATGGAACGTGCCAAAAACCGTGGCGGCCATAGTCTTTACGCCTCCTTGGTTTACATTAATGCGGAAGGAGAAATACAATCGGTGCATCGAAAACTGCAGCCTACATACGACGAGCGACTGACCTGGGCACCGGGCGATGGCAATGGCTTACGGGTTCATTGCTTAAAACAATTTACCGTCGGCGGACTCAATTGCTGGGAAAATTGGATGCCCTTACCTCGTGCTGCGTTGTACGGGCAGGGAGAAAATTTACACATCGCTGTATGGCCGGGTAGTGACCACAATACGAAGGACATTACCCGATTTATCGCCCGCGAGTCGAGAAGCTATGTGATTTCGGTCTCGTCCTTGATGAAAAAAAGCGATTTTCCCGAAGATACACCACATGTAGAGGCCATTCTCAAAAAAGCACCGGAGACCTTGGCCAACGGGGGATCCTGTATAGCGGGCCCAGATGGTAAATGGATCCTCGAACCAGTGCTGCATCAAGAAGGTATCATTTATAAAACCTTGGATTTTAATCGGATTTACGAGGAGCGGCAGAATTTTGATCCAGTCGGTCATTATTCGAGACCGGACGTGACCAAACTTTCTGTAAATCGTGAGCGGCAGTCTACGGTCGAGTTTAAGGATTAAGACTACCTTTGCAACTAAAGCTATATTATGGGCAGGTCAGAATCGAATGAAAAGGGTCGGAAATCGGGAAGGGAAGGTGGTAACTTTCGTAAGAAAAGTTATGCCCGGGGCAACGCACCTATCAAAAAGAAACAGCAGCCTCAAAAACCGTCGGACCCCAATGTAATCCGTTTGAACAGGTATGTGGCCAATTCGGGTGTTTGCTCAAGAAGGGATGCCGATATCTATATCGCTGCGGGAAACATTACCGTAAATGGTAAACCTGTTACCGAAATGGGGCATAAGGTAAAATTGACCGATACCGTAAAGTTCGATGGGCGGTTGCTCAATCCGGTTAAGAGAGAGTACGTACTGCTGAACAAACCCAAGGATTTCGTGACATCCGGTAGGGACGAACATGGCAAGCGTACCGCGGTGGGTCTGATTTCCAATGCGTCAAAAACCGAATTAAAGCCCGTCGGGAAATTAGATAAGGACACGACCGGCCTGATCCTATTTACCAATGATGGTGAAATGACCAAACGCTTGAACAGTCCTAAAAACGGACTTCGGAAAATATACCATATCGAACTCACGAAACCGCTGCGCAGTGCCGATTTAAAGAAAATACAAGACGGTCTTCCGGTAGATGAAAAAGTGGTTAAGGTGCAGGAAGTAAGTTTTGTCGACAATGCCCCAAAGAACCAAGTGGGGATGGAGATATATAGTTCCCGAAACAATATTGTACGAAGAATCTTTGAGGAGTTAGACTATGAAATCGTAAAGCTGGACCGTGTTGTCTATGCGGGCCTTACAAAGAAAGACCTTCCACGAGGCCATTGGCGGTATTTGACCGAACAAGAGGTCATCAATTTGGGTATGATCCAATAGCATGGTTGCCGGGTTACTGTTAAGAGAAAAACCCTTTGTTGGTCTGACCGTTTTCTCCGGTCTGCTATTTGTGCTATCGTATTTGAGATTTTTCTTTTTTGAAGGCAGTACGCTCGATATTAACATTCATGATACCTACTATGTCTTTTCCCAACACCATTTACTGAACTTTACCGCAATCTGGATAGGACTATGTGCCTTTGGGTATTGGGTTTTGTTTAAGAAGGGAATTCGAACTATTTATGGGTTGACCATAGCACACCTGCTTTTTAGTATTTTGGCAATTGTAGGTTTGATTTTTGACCTCGGATTTATAAGCCCCGATGATACACCTAACCGTGATTATCAGAATACCGTATACCCCAAAGGGATGGACTTTCTCGTCTACATTCTTCTATTCTCCATAGGGCAGTTACTTTATTTTATAAATATTACTGCTTCGACCATAAGACGGGAGCGTATCCGTTAAAAATCAAGATAAACATATTCTAAGGATAATTCAATAAGCTTTCCTTACAATAAACCGGTTACCGCCGCTACAAAACCGATGATCACTATAAAAACGAGCAGCCCGAATGCGATTGCATAGACGGTCAAAATTCGTGAATTTTTCGAGGAGCGGCTACTGAAATGTGGATGCAAAAACGGTATGCCCAATACGGTTCCGAAAATGAGTAGCAGCGTAAGAGGAATGGCTTGAACGAAGGTTGCGGGACTATTGTTTCTTTTTGCCGTAACCGCTCTGGCCGCATAATGGCAAACAATGGGATAGGCGATCATGATGCCCCCAAAACTCATAAACTCCTTGGAGGCATAAATCAAATAGCGGTAATCAGCGCCCGAAAAGTGAGTATCCATCAAGGGCTCGATAATGGAAACGGTAACGGTATAGATAATATAAATCCATAAAGCAACGTAGGCGATTTCAAACCATTTTCTTGGTAAACCTAGTTGCATATCGCCGACCGAATACACCACGCTTCGCAACCAACAGAGCCAAAGCAGGACAAAAATGGCCAGACAAAGCGCCAGAATTATTATGATTATCCGAATAAGATTTTCTTGGGTAGGAGAATTATTCGAAAGGTTACGAATACCGATTGTGAATATGGTATGAAGTAAAAACAATAGGAGCGGCCCCAAAACCAGGTAAATGGCGAGTTTTTTAGGGGAAAGCTCAAAAATATAATCATAAATTTTTTGCATTGATTAGTCTTTAATCTCCTCCTTTTTTGGAAGCAATCTTCCAAAGGCATCATAGGTATCATCACCGAACTGATATGTTTTATCCAATCCAGAGCCGCTTACGGAATACGAACTGCCCTCCGCGGTAACAAGTACCTTCCCCGTCTTATCAAGAAGTTCATGCCCATCACCGGTCGACACCCAGACAATACCGTTCTCGAAGGACTGTATCCCGAAGTATTTCAAAGGAATCACTACTTTTCCATTGGTATCGATCAATCCGTATTTATTGGTTTCTTTTGCCACAATGGCGAGTCCGTCCTGAAAATTTCCTGCATCGATATATACAAACGGAATAGCGACTTCGCCCGACCCTGCGAGATAACCGTATTTACCGTTCGATTTGGCCGCCATTCTTCCATAATAAGGGTCGCGTATGTCGCTGATGCCATCGAGTTTTTTGATAGTTCCCTTAGAATCTAAAATAAAGTTATCGGTGCCGGTGATTCCTTGCACATAAGTATCATCAATAGTATACAGCCCTTCGAAGGCAAAATCCGATAGCAACTTAAATTCGGCATCGTACATCAAGAAGTTACTTTCTTCCGTAGCTTGTACAAAGGCTAATCCGTTAGGGGCTTCCCATACTCTGAACGCATCTATTGCCCTCAGTTGTTTGGCTTCAAGGTCAAGGTGATAGTATAGACTGTCGCTCTGGTAGTATCGCGAACCCAAGGATTGTATCGGGCGATACTCCGACCGGAACAACTCTTTGGCATTGGCATCCAGGAAAATATTGTGTTTTTTGTCCTGCATTAAAATAATATTGCCAAAACCACTATTGTTGATCGCAGTAAAAGAAACCGTTTTGGACTTCTCCTCCGTTTCAATAAAGAGCTTTACCGTATCGATATTCCCTTCGAAATAGTATTTTTTATGATACACCCCATCGGTGTCCTTGGCGGTTTCCAATTTGGAGACTTCTTTTAGGAAGTAGCTTTTAAATGCCTCAGTATCCTTGAAATCCTTATTTTTTAATTTTACCTGAATCTCCTCCAACAACGAAACTATTTCGGCAATCCCATCGCCTGCCTGATCGTCGGTAGTGGGAGAGAACGAACTACTGTTCTGGTTTAAGACTTTTCCATCAGCGTTCAGCGCATTAACATAAAATCCATCAGCGTAGGCGTCGCTCACGGTTACATAAAGAAAATTATTTTCAAATTGCTTTACTTTGATAAGACCCTCTTTGTACTTAATTTTTTTTGACTTTTTCGTAAGCATCAACGAATCGTATTTAGCGGTGAAATAAACGGTATAGTCAACGGCTACACTGTCGATTATAGCGATAGGGCCCCAGGGATTTTCGAAATGGAAGCTTATCTCGTTATCTGAAATTCCCTCAGTCACCTTTGTGCCATCTTTAAAGTATATGGTTTTGGGCATAAAGCTTTCTGCCATACCCTCCTCCATCCACACCGTATTCCAGTAGTTGTCACCAATTTTTTCAAATTTCAGTTGGGATTTGCCGTTACGGAAGTTTTGTTGAAACCCGATATCCTCAAACTGCAGCACAGCCTTGGCCACTACCGCGGTATCTATGGCAAATGGTTCTTCAAAGTTTTCCTCTTCACCTGCGTAATCCTTTATTCCTTCAGAGTCGCCGCCATCAAAAAATCCCATGAAAGCTTTTAGTCCTCGTAGGCCTTCATCTAATTCAGCTTCGATATCGGCGAGGCTTGTGCCGTCGATATTAGCTATAAAAGATTCCATTTCGGGAGTCAATTCTTGGGCTGTTAGGGTATTTGCGCATAGTAAGATAAAAGCGAAAAAGAGAAGAACGGCTTTATTCATAAAGGTCAGGTTAGCGTTTGATGTACTGGATTACGCACGGTATAAACGTGCTCAACAACGGATTATTTCGATAAAGGTACTGTGCATTGCGCTATTGGAATCTACTGAAAACAGTGAAATCGATGGGGTCCCATAGGCCAAAACGTTCTAATTTGTCTCATCTGGGATGGGTCGCTATCAACTACGGCTATATCCCCTTCCGAAGCGATAGCTGAGCATAATGCCATGGGTGTTGCCCAAAGGAGAATCTTTCAAAGCTAGGTTATAATGATACACCATGCGAAAATTATTGAGCAAATAGATTCCAGCCAACAGGTTCGCCGAAGAACTGGTACGGAATCCTCCACCTATTTCAAAGCGGTTTCTATAGCTTACGGACAGGTTCAAATCCGCTTGAAATGGAGCACCATGCTCGTACTTTAACAAGACGCTTGGTTTCAATATAAAATCCTCGAAAAGGTTATTGTAAAAGCGATAGCCGAAATAGCCGTAAACGGGACTTTCCAATTGAAGATTATCGTCGGATGCCAGGGCGTCTCCTAAAACGTTTGGCGTGGAAACCCCGGCATAGAAACGGGCATGATTGAATAAAAATCCAACACCGATTGTCGGAATGGTCGCATTGATATTCTGACTGAAATTGGGGTCATCTACGATGCCCAGCGCCAAAAGATTATCCTGATATTGCTGAACCCCGGCGGTTATTCCGAACGAAAGGGTGCCTGGTTGGTAAATTTGCCAGTAAGGCCTATCGTCTTTAAAATCGAAGAAAATCTTATAGGAATAGGCGGCAAAGGCACTCGTTGAGGTGGTCACCCCGATTTGGTCCCTGATTATGCCCGCACCAAGGCCTATTTTTCCGTCGCTCACGGGCGAATGAAAACTGAGGCTAAAGTTTCTCGGGCTTCCTTCAAACGTACTGAACCCGGTATTCGTTGCGGTAGCTTCTGTCGAAGGCAGCAAACCTGCATAGGCCGAATTGATGATAAACGGATTGAAATTGTATTCCGAAAATACGGCGGTCTGTTGTGCCGATACTGTTTGTAACGATAAAAACGACAGGAAAACACCTAGTGCCAGCGTGCCAAATTTGTGTGTTGCTTTCATTTGATTAACGCTTTAGTACTACGAAACCTTGAAGTTTTTTAAGAATATGATTTTCTGGAACCTGAATATTGAAAAAGTATGTTCCAGCGGGCAGGGTATTGGCACCCATTTTAGTCATACGGTTGGCCTCCCCGGTAAATACGTTCGAGGCATTGTCATAACCTTGTACCTCAAAGACGATATCGCCCCAGCGGTTGAATATGGTTACCGTGTTTTCAGGGTAATATTCGATATTGTCTATGTGCCAATACTCGTTAATGCCATCTCCATCGGGTGAGAAACCGTATTTGGTTTCATCCTCCGGGATGTGTGTGGTAAAGGATTGCTCTGCACATTGAATGGCGTCCCCCTCGCTATTGTAAGGCGTAATCGAAACATATATTTGGGTTTCAAACGGAAGCTCTGCATCAGGCTGGTAGCTTAGCGATGGGCCAACATCCAAGTCGTTTACAATATCGTTTCCGCTCGGGGTAGTACCGATCGAGATGCGATAGCCATCGGCCAATTCCGCCTCATCCCAGTTGATACTTGAATCTAAGGGCACGTCGGTTGCACCGTTTTGTGGACTAGTCAAGTCTGTACAGTTGGGAATGATGATTTCGGTTTCGAAGCTGTCTTGAAAGCATCCGGTGGCGTCACCCGCTGCATTGTAAGGTATAATATTGACATAAATTACCGTATCTGCTGGTAGATTTTCGGAAAAGGTGTAGTCCGTCAAAGAGGCGACGTCAATATTATCAACCAGATCCGTTTCGTAGGGATTGGTCCCTACCGATAAGCGATAGCCATCTGCATTGGGAACTGACGTCCATTCAAGATCCGTATCGATTGCAACATCAATTGCTCCATTGAATGGTGCCGTCAATCTGGTACAATCCGGGATAGACATAATAGTAAAGCTTTCCGTAGTACAACCCAGTGCGTCGCCGGCAGCGTTGTAAGGCGTAATACTCACGGTCACCAGCTCGCTTGGTTCAAAATCGTTCGTGAAATCGTAGGAATTACCGGTTGGGATGTCAAGATCCGTAATGGCATTGCCAGTACCGATGCTGCTGGTCACAGTAAGTTTGTACCCGTCGGCATCGGCGATGGCCGTCCATTCCAGGTCTGTATCGATGGCGACGCCCGTTTCCGTATCGAAGGGCGCGGTCAGGTTGGCGCACAAGGGTACTGTCATAATGGTAAAGCTTTCCGTAGTACACCCTATTGCATCACCCGCAGTGTTATACGGGGTTATGGTTACCGTTACGGTTTCGCCCGGTTCGAAATCGTTGGGGAAATCATAGATGGTTCCGGATGAAATGTCAAGATCGGTCACGTTATTGTTTGTGCTGATGCTTCCCGTTACGGTAAGCTTGTACCCGTCTGCATCGGCGATCGCTCCCCACTCAAGGTCGGTATCGATAGCGACGCCCGTTTCCGTATCGAAAGGCGCGGTCAGGTTGGTGCACAAGGGCACTGTCATAATGGTAAAACTTTCCGCAGCACATCCTATTGCATCACCTGCTGCGTTATAAGGAGTTACGGTTACCGTTACGGTTTCGCCCGGTTCGAAATCGTCGGGGAAATCATAGGTGTTTCCGCTTGTAATGTCTTGGTCGACGATATCATTACCCGTACTGATGCTTGCGGCTATCGTAAGTTTATAACCGTCTGCATCAGCGATGGCTGCCCATTCCAGATTGGTATCGATGGCGACGCCCATTTCCGTATCGAAAGGTGTGGTCAAGTTGGTGCAAGAAGGCACTGTCATGATGGTAAAACTTTCGGTAGCGCATCCTAAGGCACGTCCTGCTGCATTATAAGGGAGTATCGTTACGGTTACGGTCTCTCCTGCCTCGAAATCGTTTGGAAAATCATAGCTGTTACCCGTAGTAATGTCTTCGTCGACAATATTATTTCCAGTACTTATGCTTCCAGTAACCGTTAGCTTGTACCCGTCCGCATCGGCAATCGCTCCCCACTCAAGGTCGGTATCGATGGCGACACCCGTTTCCAAATCCATTGGTGCGGTCAGGTTCGTACATAAGGGTAGTGTCATGATGGTAAAGCTTTCCGAAACACATGCTACTGCATCACCCGCAGCATTGTATGGGGTAATGCTCACCATCACCGTCTCGCCCGGTTCGAAATCGTTTGGAAAATCATAGGTGGTTCCGGATGAAATGTCATGATCTGCAATGTTATTGCCCGTGCTGACGCTTCCCGTAACGGTAAGTTTGTACCCGTCTGCATTGGCGATGGCTGCCCATTCCAGATTGGTATCGATGGCGACGCCCGTATCCATATCGGCGGGTGCGGTCAAGTTCGTACACAGCGGAACCGTCATGATGGTAAAGCTCTCCGAGGTGCATCCCGTTGCCTCGCCAATAGCATTGTAAGGTACAATGGTAACCGTGACGGTTTCGCCTTGGTCGAAGTCGTTGGTAAAATCGTAGAAGTTATCTGATACTACATCAAAATCGGTCACATTGTTCGCGGTACTGCTGCTTCCGCTAACGGTAATTCTATAGCCATCTGCATTTCCGATGGCATTCCAAGTGATACCGGTAGCGATGTCAATATTCGTATCGCCGTTCGAAGGTGTTGTTAAATTGGTACAGATCGGGGCAATGTTCGAATTATCGACTCCTGTCCTGAACGTTTCTTCCGCACAGGAAATAGCATCGCCAACTTCATTGTAAGGGGTGATCGTCACGAAAATAAGCCTATTTTCCCTGAGGTCTTCGGGAAGGTCATAGGTAGTCATATTCCCAACATCTACATTGTTCAATACTTCTATTCCTCCTCCAGAAGTACCAACGGTAAGTAGATAGCCTGTTGCTTCCGCAATCGGCCTCCAGCTGAGATCGGTATCGATGGGGACATCGATTTCCCCATTTGTGGGGATGGTCAAGTTCGTACAAGGAGGTGGTATCGGTATAAAGGCCGTGGTAAAACGCTCCTCAATACATCCTGTAGCATCGCCTTCCGTATTGTAGGGTGTTATGGTCACGAATATTGGACTGTTTTCGGGAAGATCTGCAGGAATATTGTAGCTGGTCGCGTTGCCGACATCAACATCACTTATCACATCGCTTGCCCCGGAAGATGTTCCAGCAGTAATACGATACCCATCGGCATTCGAAATTGGTGTCCATTCCAAATCGGTGTCCACCGGTATATCCATATCACCATCCATTGGCAAGGTCATATTTGTACACTCAGGTACTGTAGGTGGTGTCGTGTTGATAATGGTAAAACTTTCTTCCGCACAGCCAGTGGCATCGCCTGTATCATTATAAGGAACAAGAGTGACGTATACGGTTTCATTACCGGTAAAATCGACCGGAAATTCGTAAAAGGTTTCTGTAACGAGTTCATTTGTCAATAATGGACCACCGGGGTCAACCCGAACGGTAAGTTTGTATCCTCTTGCATAAAGGGCTGGTTCCCACGTTAGGTTCGTGTTTACGGGAACATCGGTTTCGCCATTTACAGGGGCGGTAAGGGTGGTACAAAGCGGAACCGGACAGTCTAAGGTATCGCCGGTTACCGACCAACCAAAAGTGTCGATCATCGATTGTCTTTCTTCCAAAGCATCGCAATACAGAAGCCCTTGAGCGCCTAAGGTGATTCCTGACGTTAGCGTTTGTTCCGACCACGCGATTAGTGTATTGTCGTAATTTTCCCGCGTCAATATGGTGTTATCCAGCATACTATTCATATTCGAGACAGTACTTATGTCCCAATCACCAAGGTATTGGTCAAAAGAATTGGCATCCTCGAACATAGAGCGCATATTAACGGCGCCCAAATCCCAGCGATCCATCGGTTGGTCATAGACTATGGCATTTTCGAACATACTGATCATAGTATCGACCCCCGATACACGCCAACTGTTGATGGTTTGATTGAAATTTCGAGTGTTTTCGAACATCGATTCCATTGTGGTCACCCGTCTAACATTCCAATCGTCGAGCGGACTATTGAACATCTCGGCTCCTGAGAACATACGGCGCATGGTAGTTGCCGAAGCAACATTCCATGAAGAAATTACCTGATTAAATGCGGTAGCATTCTGGAACATACTTTCCATGGTGGTTACATAAGAAACGTTCCAATTACTCATCGGTTGGTCGTAAGCTGCAGCCCCCATGAACATCTCTCTCATCGTCAATACCTCTCCGGTATCCCAATCAGCTATAGATTCGTTAAAGGATGTGGCATTTTTAAAAAGTAGGTCCATACGCGTAACCGAGCCCACCTCCCAGTTGATAAGCGATTGGTTGAACGACAAGGCGCCTTCGAACATAGAGTTCATCAAGGTGACGGAGCTCACATCCCAGTCGCCGATCGCTTGATCGAACACCAAAGCATCTTTAAACATCGATGCCGTGTTCGCTACGGCGCTAACATTCCAGATATCCAAGGGCTGGTCGAACACTTCGGCATCTTCGAACATCGATTCCATACTTACAACGGAATTCACTTCCCAGTCCCGAAGGGGCTGATTGAATGCCGTTGCCCGTTCGAACATCGATTCCATACTCACTACCTGTGCGGTGTCCCAGTTCGATATGGCACTGTTGAATGCGCTAGCACTTCGGAACATCGATTGCATAGACTTTACTGCGGAAACATCCCAAGAATTGAGCGGTTGATCGAATGCACTTGCGGAACTGAACATACCGGCCATGCTTTCTACATTTCCAACACTCCAAGCATTGAGGGGCTGATTGAATTCGGAAGCACCACTGAACATATAAGCCATATTGCTCACCTTACTAACATCCCACCCTGCCAAGGGTTGGTTGAATTTTTCCGCCCGCCCGAACATACGGCTCATATCTGTAACCTCACTGACGTCCCAATTTCCTATGGGCTGATTGAATGATTCGGCAGTATCGAACATAGATGCCATATTGGTTACGGCACCCACTTCCCAATTTGCCAATGGCTTGTTGAAGACTTCATTGTAGTCGAACATTGAACGCATCGTAGTTACTTTGCTTACATCCCAGCCGTTCAGGGGTTGGTTGAAAATCGTTTCGTGGGTAAAAGAACCCGCGAACATCTCGGACATGTCGGTAACTTCTCCCACCATCCATGAGCTGATATCCTGATCGAATACTTCAGCCCTTTTGAACATAGAATTCATATTGGTGACCTTACTCACATCCCAATTATCAAGGGGCTGGTTAAAAGATTCGGCCTCTAAGAACATAGCGGACATATTGGTCACGTTACTCACGTCCCAGTTGTTGATATCCCCATTGAACAGTAAAGTTTCGTAAAACATCCGCGTCATATCCTCAACTTGCGAAAGGTCTGGAATATCAGTGGCGTTATAGACCATATTTTCACATTCTGCAAAAGACTGGTTCATCGATTTCCAAGTATAGGTACCCCACTGATCTATAGAGATTAACTTTTCGGCCTCTCGGGCCGCGAACCGATACTGGTGAGCGGGATATTCCCCGATAATGGCGACGGTATATGTACCAGGTATTTGGTAGCTGTGTACAATTTCGGTACTCACATTATGATCGTATTGCCCGTCTCCCCAATCAATCGAGTAATCATAAGTGAAATCGGTATTTCGCTTTATTTCTACTTGGTTGTCAGGCCCGAACCTGGCCAAGGTGGTGTCGAAAGTCAATTTAAAGGCATCAGGACTATTATTCCAAGTGGGAATTATGGTAAAGCTTTCTTCGGTACAACCCACCGCCGGACCGTCGGCATTGTAGGGCACCACCGTAACGAAAACATCATCCCCGGGCGTAAAATCGGTGCCGAAGTCGATACTGGTTACATTCCCTACATCCTGATCGTTCATAATATCGGTAGAGACACTCCCTGTAACACTACGCACGCTTACCCGATATCCAGTGGCGGAAGGTGCCGCTTCCCAAACGAGGTTAAAGTTCGCCGGTACCTGAGTATCGCCGTTAGAAGGCGATAAAATCGTCGTGCAGAGTACAAAATCACAATTGATGATGTCCCCCGTGATATCCCAGTTCGAATTGTCTATCAGCAATTGGCGCTCTTCAAGGCCCTCGCAATAGTTTAAACCTAGGGCCCCTAATGCTACATTGGGCATCACGGTTTGGGTAGACCAACCGATAAGCGTATTGTCGTAATTGGTTTCGGATAGTCCGGATTCCCTTAGCATATCTACCATGGCCGATACCTTACCAATATCCCATGACCCCAGATTCCGATCAAAGGCTGTGGCTCTGTCGAACATTCGGGACATTTGCGTTACATTGCCCACGTTCCAACCAGCAAGAGACTGGTTGAACTTTGCTGCATAGGAAAACATCGAGGCCATCGACTCGACCAAACCCACGTCCCAAAGACCTAGAGGTTGGTTGAATTCGATTGCACCATAGAACATTGATGCCGTATTCTCTACATTCTCAACATTCCAGGCGTTTAGGGGCTGATTGAACGCCACCGCCTCTTGAAACATTGACGCCATATTCTCGACATGGCCTACATCCCAACCTTCTATGGGCTGGTTAAAACTAGACGATTTGAACATACCCGACATATCAGTGACATTTTGAACCTCCCAAAGGTCTAAGGGCTGATTGTAAACTGTTAAGGACGATGAAAAGCCCGCAAACATATCGCTCATATCGGTAACCGCACTAACGTCCCATCCATTTAGGGGATGGTTGAACACGCGGTTGTTGTCGAACATTTCGGACATATCGGTAACCTTGCTCACATCCCAACCTTCCAAAGGGTGGTTATAACGCGCCCGCGAGAACATCCCACTCATGTTCGTAACATTGCCTACCGCCCAATTCTCAAGTGGATGATTGTAACCGGACGACGCGAACATCTCGGACATATTCTCCACATTGGATACATTCCAAAGATTTAAGGGAAAATTAAAACTTCCAGTACCAGCGAACATACTGGACATGTCGGTTACTTGCGTAACGGTCCAACTATTGATATTCTGATTGAAGGCCGAAGCATAGCGGAACATACTCGACATATTGGTTACTAAGGCCGTATTCCAGTTGTCGAGGGGTTCATTGAAATTTCGTGCACCAGCGAAGGTCTCCGACATATCCGTTACCGCACTGGTTACCCATTTATCCAAAGGTCTATTAAAGGTTTGTGCGTTTGCGAACATCCCGGAAATGTCGTTTATCGAGCTAACGTTCCAGTCGTTAATGATACCATTAAAAACGGAAGCATTCCTGAACATATTTTTTAGACTGCTTACTTGTGTTAGGTCGGGATTGTCTATGGCATCGAAATTCAGATTGTCGCATCCATGAAAAGCATCCTCCATGCTTTCCCATTGGATGGTACCCCAGCTTAGGATTTCAACTATTTTTCCTTTATCACCTGCATCATTGAAGTAAATCGCAGGAAAATCACCACTGATCAATATGGTCTGTCTACCGGGGGTAGCAAAGGTGTGGGTAACATCCCCCGTTATATTCGTCTCGATCGAACCATCACCCCAATCTACTGTGTAGTTGTAGGTGTAGGCGGGATTGGTGGGAATCGTGATTTGATCGTTACCGGAGGTTCCTGGGAGGGTAGTATCCCAAATGGTTGTGAACTCGCCAGCGAAAACTGCATTAAGGCGCTTTGCGGATTCGTACTCCGCTTCTGGATAACCATCGGAATTCAACCGTGAAGGTCTTATTGTCGTTTCCAGATCGTTATAGACCAAATCCGAACTAATACCGAACGTGGAAGAGTCTTCATGGCTATCGTTCCAATTGTTCCCATAGGAATTGAAACTAATTTCTTGTTCAAGAATCCCATCTGATTGGGGTGCGTTCTGGGCTTGTAAAAGTATGCTGGCAAATAAGATTGCTAGGGAGAGTAGGTTTCTCATTATTTTTTTGGGACTGGTATTTTTTTAAAACGTGCCAGGCCTTCTTAATATTTCAAGATTTTTGGTCTAAAGCATGGATTTGTTGTCAAAGCATGAATTTCTATGGTGTACAGAGGTAAAGAGATACTGAAATGATTGAAAACAGTCTTTCAGAAGCCTGGGCAAGAATGAATGGAAAGGAGCAAATCGGTGAGCCACAAAACGAAAATTTCAAAAATACTTGAACCAAAACCCCGGAAGTACGAAAAATCTACGTCGGACTCCAGCCGAAGGGCTTTTAGGATAAATCGTTGCCTGATGCTTAAACCATATTTTAGTCCAAGACAACGGTTTTGTGGAAGTTGATTAGCTGCGATACCGAAGCCGATAAAATTAAATCAATACATATGTCATAGGAAAGGCTCGGGTAATTAATCAGGAATTATTTCGTTTGGTCTATACCAAATCAGTACCTAACCTATGCAGCGATTCAAAATTTTAGGGGGCGCAGCCCTATTTCTACTTACGCTTTTTATTTTGATGCCTTTGAGCGAAAACACCGCTACATCGATACCCGGCCCCGAAGCCTTGGTTTCAAAGTCGGCATTGCAAGAAACCGCTATCGATCAAGAGGAAGTGCGTCGTTATCAACTTCGGCAACAGCAATTAAAAAGCACGCTCACCGACTATTTTAATAAAGCCATTGCATCAGGGGAAATCGTAGGGGCGGGAGTGAGTATCGTTAAAGGGGATTCTATTCTACTTTCAGACGGCTTTGGAAAACGAAAAATCAATGACGCTGCCACGGTTAACGGACAGACCATATTCAGGCTTGGATCTCTCTCCAAGGGGTTTGCAGGAATTTTGGCAGCCAGTCTGGAAGATGAAGGCAAACTGGATTGGGAAGATAAGGTCATCGATTACCTACCTGAATTTCAGTTGGGCGACCGGCAGAATACGGCTCAAATTACCCTTGCCAATATTTTATCCCATACCGCGGGCACACCCTATCATAGTTTTACCAATCTGGTGGAGGCCGGGTTATCGGTAAAGGAAATTGCCACACATTTTAAGGAAGTCGCACCGATCAGCGAACCTGGTTCATTGTACAGTTACCAAAACGCGATGTTCTCATTATGCCAAGAGATGATGCACAAGGCCACTGGTAAAAAAATCACCACCTCGCTGAATAACCGCTTTTTCAAACCCTTGGGGATGCACAGCGCTACCATGGACCACCAGACGATATCGGATGCCGATAATGTGGCCATGCCCCATTCGAAATGGCGTAAAAGTTTTAGAAGCAGGCCGCTGACCAATAGGTATTACAATGCCGTGGCCGCCGGGGGTATCAATGCAAGCGCCCTCGATATGGCCAAATGGATGCGTTTTCTACTCGGATACCGCCCGGAGGTAATGCAAAAATCGGTTATCAAAGAGGCTTTCAACCCCATCATAGAACACAAAGGAAAAAGTAAATATTACCAACGCTGGCCCGGACATCTGAAATCGTATTATGGGTTTGGATGGCGCATTCACAAGATGGCCGCATCCGATGGAAGTGATCAAGAACAGACCATTTGGCACCATGGAGGAAGTGTGAACAGTTATAGAAATGAAATCGCCGTCTATCCTGAAGTCGATTTAGGAATATGCGTGCTCCTTAATAGCAATTCGAAACTGGCGAGAAGGGTAATTCCGGATTTGTATGAAATCGTACAAGAAGTCTATAAAGCATCCCCTCGAAAGAAGGCTCAAAAAGATGATACGAAAATACTTGCGGGCAGCAATTTTGAGTGATTTGGATATTGAATTCTATTCGCGAAGACGGGACTTTGAGCCTAGTCACAAAGGGCCTGTGTTATTTTGTTCCTCCATTGAATCCAATATTCCTGCAAGCCCTCGGGGGTTGTTTTTAAGGCACTAATATGTAACGAATCGTCTGGCATTAGCGCTGGACCTAGTTGCGCTTTTCTTGCTGATAAGGCCGGGGCATGATTCCACCCTCCCACATGATCAAAAGAGGTAAAGGCATCGCATTTTTTAGTCACTGAAACGAAAGGAATAAACAGTTGATATACCACCTGCCCTGATCCCATGCCTTTGGTAGACATCCGTATTTTGGAAAAATCAACTTGGCTGTAGGCACCCTTAATGAATAAGTCTTTCAATTGGTCTCCTACTTTGGCCGACATGGCATTCGAAAACTGGTGCGCAACGTCGGAACCATTTACAAATTCAGGTCCTTCGTAGATGCCCTCACAGGCGCTGTCCGAACAAACAATTTCATTCCCAGTTGTCTTTTTATCAGAAATTTTTTTAGTTGTGTCTTTACAATTGAGAAAACAAAACACAAGAATTGATACAATCAATATACTTCGCATCGTATGGTATTTTCAACGTATTCGGGAAATAAGCAGAAGAGGTTAGAGATTATAGCCACCGAGCAAGGATGATTCTAAGTGATTTTATGCATCTTTTTCCGAATCCCATCCAAACACAGATCGCCCAAACTGCCCTCATGGGTATGGGTAATATCACGTTTGGGGATAAAGGTGCCTTTTTGAATTTCCATCCCCATTTTTTTATAGGCATCTCGAAACGGTATTCCTTGCTGCACCAATTCGTTCAAAGTATCGACGCTGAAGAGGTAGTCGTATTTCGGGTCATCTAAAATAGTGTCATTCACGCTAATTTTCTCGAGACTGAACGTTAGGATTTCCAAACAGGCTTTCATGTCCTGGATGGCGGGAACAATAATTTCTTTGACCAATTGCAGATCACGGTGGTAGCCGCTCGGTAGGTTGTTGATGACCAAGGTCAATTGATTGGGTACGGCTTGAAGCTTGTTGCATTTTCCGCGGACCAGCTCGAAAACATCGGGATTCTTTTTGTGGGGCATGATACTACTGCCTGTGGTCAATTCATCGGGGAAGGAAATAAAATTGAAGTTTTGGCTCATGTACAAACAGATGTCCATCGCCAGTTTCGAGAGCGTTGCGGCGATGTTCGCCATGCCGAAAGCTGTTGCTTTTTCAACCTTGCCCCGTCCCATTTGTGCGGCTACGACGTTATACTTCATGGTCTCAAAATCCATTTCCTCGGTGGTGTACGTCCGGTCGATCGGAAAAGAGCTGCCATAGCCCGCGGCGCTTCCTAATGGGTTTTGATCAGCGATTTTAAAGGCCGCATCGATAAAGTAGAGGTCGTCTATCAAACTCTCGGCATAGGCAGAGAACCATAACCCAAAGGAGGAGGGCATCGCTATCTGTAAATGGGTATAGCCGGGCAGCAACACTTCTTTATGGGTTTCGGCAAGGCGCAAAAGCAAATCGAACAAGACCTTGGTCTGGCTTTTGATTTCCGTAAGTTCATCCTTCAGATACAAATGCATGGCGACCAGAATCTGGTCGTTTCGGGAACGCGCGGTATGGATTTTCTTGCCGGTATCCCCCAATTTCTCGGTCAATACATACTCGATTTTAGAGTGCATATCCTCGAAGGCGTCTTCGATGACAAATTTGCCCTTTTCGACTGTGTCAGCGATATGGTCAAGCTCTCTGACCAAATCGTCCGTTTCTTCCCCTGTCAGCAGCCCAATTTTACCCAACATTTTCGCATGTGCCTTCGACGCGATTACATCATATTTTGCCAAATGCAAATCGAGCTCGCGGTCATCGCCCACGGTAAAATGGTCTATCTTTTTATCTGTACTAAATCCTTTATCCCAGAGTCGCATGAAAATTGCTTTATTGTCTTCCCCACGAATGCGAGGAAGGGTTTAGATTATTTCTTTTTATTCGCTATTCGCTATTCGGTGTGCCTTGGCTGGGGTGCTCTTAACAGCGCCCTATGCATCGAAAGGGATCTTCTCATTCAACTTTAAGCAAAAAGGAAGCCGTTAAGTATCTTAATATACAAATCGATTCCTTCTTCGATTTCACGAACGTAAATATACTCATCTGCCGAATGGGAACGGGTGCTATCACCTGGCCCGAGTTTGAGTGATTGACAATTTAGAGCCGCTTGGTCCGAAAGGGTAGGAGAGCCGTAGGTTTTTCGTCCCAAAGCAATTCCCGATTGCACCAAGGGGTGATTCTTATCGATTTTGGAGGAGTTGAGTTTTAGTCCGCGCTCCTGTAGCTTGCAAGGGGCTTCCGCTTTTAACAAATCGGCGATTTCCTTATTGGTATAGGCATCGTTCACACGTACATCAACAACCAAATCTACCTGAGAGGGAACCACATTGTGCTGGCTTCCCGCATTGATTTGCGTAACCGTCATTTTTACATCACCCAAGGCCTCTGAACTCTTTTTGAATTTGTAATTTTTGAACCATTCCAACACTTCGATGGTATTGTAAATGGCATTATTGTCATTCGGATGTGCCGCATGGCTAGGGGTTCCTTTGACCACCGCATCGAATACCACCAGGCCTTTTTCCGCGATGGCCAAATCCATTAAAGTTGGTTCGCCGACGATGGCCACATCGATTTTGGGCAAACTGGGAAGCAATCCCCTCAAACTATGTTCTCCTGCATTCTCTTCTTCCATAGAGGCGACCATTAGCATATTATGGTTGAGGTTTTCGGTCGCATAAAAATGGGCGAATGTGGCCAATAGCGAAACCAGACAACCTCCGGCATCATTGCTACCCAAACCATACAGTTTCCCATCTTCGATATGCGGATGAAACGGGTCTTTGGTATAGGCCTTGTTCGGTTTTACCGTGTCATGATGGGAGTTTAACAATAATGTGGGTTTGCCCTCGTCCCAGAATTTATTCTTGGCAAACACATTATTATGGATGCGTTCAAAGGGAATGTCAAGTGCTTTCAACCAATTTTGAATAGCATCTGCGGTTTGATCCTCTTCTGAGGAAAAGGATTGTATTGAAATAAGCTGCTTCAATAAATCCAGCGCTTTTATCGTAAGTTGTTCCTGTGTCATGCTATAGGGTAATCGTGGTAAAAAGTTCGTTTTCCGAGGCGAGCATCGAAGGATGACCGATACATACTTTGCCGACGTTTTTGTTTAAGACGCGAAAGCAATTTTCCAACTTGGGGAGCATGCCATCCGCGATTACGCCGTCTGCCAATAGCTGTCGGTAAGTTGCACTATTCAGGTGTTCCACCAGGGAATTATCGTCCTCGACATTTTTTAGAACCCCTTTCTTTTCAAAGCAATAATATAAAATGGTTTCGAATACGTTGCTTAAACCGATCGCCAGTTCGGCGGCAATGGTGTCTGCGTTCGTATTCAATAGTTGTCCATTTCCGTCGTGTGTCATGGCACAAAATACCGGTGTAAGTCCTGTTTCTAAAAATTTGGTGACGAGTGTACTGTTTATGCCATCTACATCACCGGCAAAACCGTAGTCAATAGATTCGACCGGGCGTTTATGCGCCTGAATGGTATCTCCATCCGCACCGCTAAGACCTAGTGCATTGCACCTACGGGCTTGTAATTGCGCAACGATGTTCTTATTGGTCAGGCCAGCGTACACCATGGTAATTACCTGTAAAGTTTCGGCATCGGTAATTCTTCGCCCTCCCACCATCTTCGACTCTATACCAAGTTTGGAAGCCAATTGCGTAGCCATTTTTCCACCGCCGTGGACTAAGATTTTGAGTCCGTCCAGACTTGCGAAAAGGTCTAGGAATTTCCCTAGCGCTACTTCATCTTCGATGACATTACCACCGATTTTTACAATTGACACTTTATCCATCACTTTTTCCGGAGTTTTTAATTGATACAATCATCGCTAAAATCAAAAGGATATTAGAAAACGGACCAAACAAGTCTTTATAGGTGAATTGTTCAAAGTCTATCAGCCAGATGTTTGCGATAAGCAGTATTGCTGAAATCAAAATTAATAGATATTGAAATTTGTACTTCATTACTTCTGATTTGACCCCTCCAATATTTTTTTCAATACCACTTGGACCGCATAGGTTCTGTTATTCGCTTGTTCGATGACCAGCGACTGTCCTCCATCTAAAACCGCATCTGCAACGACCACATTTCTTCGTACGGGCAGGCAATGCATGAATTTGGCTTTCCCCAACTTTTTGGAAGTCATCATCCAATCGGGATCTTGGTGCAATACCTTGCCATAATCGGTGTAGCTGCTCCAATTTTTTACATATACGAAATCCGCATTTTCAAGGGCTCGTTCCTGGTCGTACTCTAAGGGAATACCCTTGGTCAATTCCGGATTCAGTTCATAACCTATCGGGTGGGTGATTACAAACTCCGCGTCCTGCAAGCGCATCATCGCTACAAAAGAATTGGCGACCGCATGCGGCAAGGCCTTCGGATGTGGAGCCCAGGATAAAACAATTTTGGGTCTTGGCTTGCTGTTTTGCTCGGCAAGGGTTATTGCATCGGCAAGGGCCTGTAGTGGATGCCCAACGGAACTCTCCATATTCACTACCGGGACAGAGGCATACTTTTTAAAGCCGTTCAAGACCATTTCGGCTTCGTCCGTCAGCTTGTCTTTCAGTCCGGCGAAAGCCCTAATAGCGACGATATCGCAGTATTGGGAAACCACTTGAGCGGCCTCTTTAATGTGTTCAGATTTACCTTGGTCCATGACCTTTCCATCTTCGAATTCCAACTGCCAACCCTCGCTTCCAAAGTTCATGACCATAACGTCCATACCCAAGTTCATTGCTGCCTTCTGGGTACTCAGACGCGTGCGTAGGCTGTTATTGAAGAACAATAGGCAAAGGATTTTTCCCGAGCCTAAATTTTTATAGGCTGTTGGCTTTTCCTTTAATTGTCGTGCTTCGGACACCCAATCGGGGAGGGAATCAATGTCTTTTAAGGATAAGTAGTGCTTCATGCCTTGATTTTGGTATGGTTCGAGATATTATTTAGCGCGTCGGTGATAAAATTGTCTTTCAGGCCGTTTACGATCCATGTTTCGATGGAGGCATGCTGCGCTATGGTTGCAGCCTCTATTTTTGATTGCATTCCTCCGGTACCGTGGGAAGATTTTTTCGAGCTGATCTCCTTTTTTATATCCGCAATATCGGAAACCTCAAGAATGGTGCTCCGCATACCGTTTGCTATGGATGTTTTGGTGTAAATACCATCGGTATTGGTCGCTATCAACAGCAGGTCTACTTGCAATAGTGCTGCGGTCAGAGCGGCCAATTTGTCATTGTCACCGAATTGAATTTCATCCGTGGAAACGGTATCATTTTCATTAATAATCGGAATAAAATTGTTGGCCACAAGCACATTGATGGTACTTTTAATGTTTTCTTGGGACTCTATCTTCTCAAAATCGGAATAAGACAATAAACACTGGGCAGTAAACAAGCCGAGCTCCCTGAAATTCTCTTGAAAAATTCGCATCAAATGTGGTTGGCCGATGGCTGCAAGTGCCTGTTTTACATTAATCTCCTCGCCATTATGCTCCAATTTCACGAATTGTTTGGCCGCCGCAATGGCCCCTGAACTTACGATGATAAATTCATGATCGTCTTTCAGTTTGGCGATTTGGCGTCCGATGTCCTCGATTTTCCCCCTGGAAATCTGATCGGTTTCCTTGGTCAAGGTATTGGTGCCGATTTTTAATAAGATACGTTTTTTATTCATTTTCGACTTCGCTTTAGGTCTCGACTGCTATTGACCTACCAGTTTTTTATTCATTTCTAGCACCTGCGTCTTGGCGGGCGGGCTCCTTATCTAATTTCGTAGCTGTCCATTTCCTTTCACATACCATTTATTGGTCACCAGATGCTGTAGGCCAATGGGGCCTCTTTGATGTAATTTATCGGTGCTAATGGCCAACTCCCCACCCAATCCGAACTGACCGCCATCGGTAAAGCGGGTAGAGGCATTGTGATACACCGCAGCCGAATCCACAGCTTCCATAAAGGCATCGGCTTTTTCGGTATTGGCGGTGATGATCGATGCGGAATGCCCGCCTCCGTAGGTATTGATTTTGGCAATGGCATCCTCTAAATCCGATGCTTGTCCGATGACGATTTTATGGTCAAGAAATTCTTCGTGCCAAATATTTTCATCTGCAATAGGATGTGTTCCCTCTAGGCTCGCGAAGGCTTTATCGGTCAAAATCATCACCTCGCTCTTTTGTAATTCCAAAATGAGGTGTTGTAAAAAATGATGCTTTCGGGCCAAGTCGGAAGCCACTAGAACCTTATCCAACGCATTGCAGGCCGATATTTTAGTAGTCTTTGCATTTATGATGATATCCACCGCCATTTGCAGATCGGCTTCCGAATCAACAAATACAAAATTATTTCCGCGGCCACTTACGATTACCGGGCATGTTGCATGTTTTTTAACAAAGGCGATCAGTCGCTCACCCCCACGCGGCACAATCAAATCCAGTTTTTGTGAAGGTCGTTCCAAAAAGGCTTGGGTCTCGTTTCTATCGAACTTTAGGTAGTTGACCCAATCGGTGGCGCAACCATTTTCCTGAAGGGCCTTGTGCCACAAATCGACCAAAACCAGGTTGCTGTTCAGCGATTCTTTTCCACCCTTTAATAGAATTTTATTCCCTGACTTAAAAGCAATTCCCGCCGCTTCGATGGTGACGTCGGGCCTTGATTCATAAATGATGAGAATGGTGCCGAACGGGGCGGTTTTATTACTAATATGCATCCCGTTTTCGTGGGTGGTTGCAAATCGTTCGATACCTAGCGGGTCAGGTTCCGAGGCTAGTTGCTCCAATGATATAATCATACCATCAATTTTGCCTTGGTCGACTTTTAGTCGGTCCAGCATAGCAATATCCTCTCCTGTATAGCTTTCCAGATCGATCTGATTGGCATTCAATAGGGTCTCTCTACTTGTGGCGATGCTTTTGGCCATCGTGTTTAAAACCGAATTGCGCTGCGTTATATTCAGTTGCTTGCTCACTGTAATTCAGCTTTTAGGGCGTTGAAAAATATATCGATGTGTTCTTTAGTAATGTTTAATGCGGGTAGGATTCTAAGTACGTGTTTATCTTTTGCGCCCCCTGTAAATAGGTGACGATCATAAATCAATTTTTTGCGCAACTCGGCCACTTCAAAATCAAATTCCAACCCGAGCATCAATCCACGGCCCTTCACCCTTTTTACCTGCGGTATTTCGGCGGCTTTTTCACTAAAATAGATTCCCAAGGCTGTGGCATTTTCCATGAGATTTTCTTTTTCCAAAACCTCCAAAACCGCCAGGGTCGCCACACAGGCCAGGTGATTACCGCCAAAAGTTGTACCCAAGAGGCCGTAGGACGCTTTAATGCTTTCATGGATTAAGATTCCACCTACAGGAAAGCCGTTGCCCATACCTTTGGCGATACTTATGATATCGGGCCTTACACTACGCGCTGGCGAGATGTCATGATGTTGAAATCCGAAAAATTTACCACTTCGTCCAAAACCCGATTGTACCTCGTCGGCGATAAGTACAACAGCGTTCTGCCGGCATAATTTCGCAATTTCTTGATAGAAAGCTGTAGTTGGCTCGTCCAATCCTCCTACACCTTGAATGGCCTCAATAATTACTCCGCATACATCACCCTTGCTTATTTCCTGTTCGAAAGCGACGCTATCGTTCAAAGGTAAAATCGTCACCTTTTGTTGTTTGTTCAGTGGAGCGTTTATTTTTTCGTTGTCGGTGGCCGCAACTGCTGCGGAAGTTCTCCCGTGAAACCCATTTTTAAAGGCGATTACCCTGGTTTTTCCAGTATGGAAAGAGGCCATCTTCAAGGCATTTTCATTGGCCTCGGCACCGGAATTGCAGAGGAAAAGATTGTAATCGCCGCAATCGGAAAGTTGCCCGAGTTTGTTCGCCAGTTCCAGCTGCAAAGGGTTTTGAACTGCATTACTGTAAAATCCGATTTTATCCAATTGGTCTTTCAATCGCTTTACGTAATGCGGATGCGAATGCCCGATGGATATAACCGCGTGACCTCCGTAAAAATCGAGGTACTCCTGTCCTTTGTCATCGGTAACCACAATGCCCTCTGCCGAAACCGGAGTTACATCGTATAGTGGGTAAACGTCGAATAAGTTCATGTTTCTTTTGCTTTGCGCCAGTCGCTACGCGAGATACGCTATTATCTTATTTCTGCGCTTCGCATAAAGCGACGTGCGCACGGACTTTTACAATTGTCCTTCTTTAATCCTACTTATTTTCTCGAAGGATGCAACAATGCCCTGTATCAGCGAGGAACTCAAACCTTGATGCTCCATTTCGTTCAGGCCTTGAATTGTACAGCCTTTGGGGGTAGTGACCCTGTCTATTTCCGCTTCCGGGTGGCTGCCCGATGCTATGAGCAGTCCGGCCGCGCCATTGCAGGTATGCATGGCCAACTCCTGTGCTTCTTTTGCGTCAAAACCGAGTTGTATCGCCCCTTGGGTCGTAGCGCGGATCAAACGCATCCAAAAAGCGATTCCGCTGGCACAGATGACCGTGGCCGCCTGCATTTGTTCTTCAGGGATTTCTAGGGTATGTCCCATACGATTGAAAATAGCCTTGGCCAAGTCTATACGGCTTTTTCCCTTTCCATTTGCACAAATACAAGTCATCGATTTGCCTACTGAGATGGCCGTATTGGGCATGCTTCTGATAATATGATTGTCTTTGCCGATGATGCCCTCGATATTCGCTATCGAAAAGCCCGTGATGGTCGAAATGACCACATGGTTATCGGTTAATAGATCTTTGGTGTCCCGTAGAATGGCCTCGAATTGACTGGGCTGTACGGCAAATATTAAAATATCGCTGTTCTTTACGGCCACGCGATTATCGGCAGTAACACTAACGTCTCCATACTTTTCGAATTCGGAAATTTCCGCAGGCTTGCGCTTGGTCAGGTACATGGTAGTCGCACCGTTGGAATTTAAAATGCCTTTTGCAATGGACAATCCAAGATTTCCTGCCCCTATAATGGCTATTTTCATGAATGCTTATTTTTTAATGTGACTTCCGCCAAGGCGGAAATCTGTTTTATATTCTTTTCGCGGCCTTGCGCAGCGCATAATAATTACACTCGGCAGCATATATTAAAATACTCCAGCCTTTAAATTCAGCCCGGTACTTTCCTCGAACCTGAATATCAAATTCATATTCTGGACGGCCTGCCCCGAAGCTCCTTTTAAAAGATTGTCTATGGCCGAGGTTATCAGCAGGGTATCTTTATGTTTGTGCAAATGAATGTGGCACTGATTCGTATTGACGACCTGTTTCAAATGAATCGGCTCTTCCGCTATTTGGGTGAATACGGCTTCCGCATAAAAATCCTTGTACAATTGCAAGGCATCGGTTTCGTCACCTTCAAATCGGGTGTAGGCTGTTGCCAAAATACCCCTGGTAAAATTACCTCGATTCGGAAGAAAGAAAAGCTCGCCGATATTTTCTTGTAGCGATTTCAGACTTTCATTGATTTCCCCCAAGTGTTGATGGGTAAAGGGCTTGTACCAACTCGCATTATTGTTCCGCCAACTGAAGTGGGTAGTTCCCGACGGACTCACGCCTGCTCCCGTGCTGCCCGTTACGGCATTTACATGAACGTCCTTGTCGAGGATTCCCGCTTTAGCCAATGGGAGAAGTCCAAGCTGAATAGCGGTGGCAAAACATCCCGGATTGGCAATGTGCTGTGCTTTTTGAATTTTCGATTTGTATAATTCGGGCAAGCCGTAAATAAATTCTCTGCCTTTTAGAGTCGCATCTGCCAGCAGCCTAAAATCATTGCTTAGGTCGATGATCTTCGTGTGCTCCGAAAATTCATTTTCATTTAGGAATTTAGTGGAGTTCCCATGTCCTAAACATAAGAACACGACATCAGTACTTGAATCCACGGTACCAGTGAAATAGAGGTCCGTTGAACCCAATAAATCGGGGTGTGCTGAGGAAACAGCTTTCCCTGCCCTAGTAGTGCTGAAAACAAAATCGATTTCGACCTCAGAGTGGTGAAGTAGAATCCGAATCAATTCACCACCCGTATATCCTGAACCGCCGATTATACCTGCTTTTACCATAGTTTTAATTTCATTCCGATATATTACGGAATCTGTTTCGTGTGGGTTGTATTTCCAATAGATACCGGGATTTTTATATTCCCATAATCCATTTCACAAGAAAATTTTGCTACGACTTCTTTATATTCATATCATCCGTTGTCCTTCATCATCACCCTTTTTCATTCACATGGTTGTAAATCTTGCCTGAATTGGATAAAATCTTGATAAATCCCTTCGCGTCATCAGCCGACCAACCCTTGTTTATTTCGCCGTAACTACCAAACGAAGCATTCATTAAATCGTGTTTGGAAGAAATACCGTTCAATCGAAATTGAAAAGGATACAAGCCTACGAATACGTCTCCCGAAACGGTTTTTTGCGTGTCGGTCAAGAAGGCCTCGATATTCCGCATTACCGCATCCAAATAATTGCCCTCGTGTAATAACATTCCATAAAAATTACCTTGCTGTTCTTTCTGATATTGCTGCCATTTGGTGAGTGTGTGCTTCTCTAAAAGGTGGTGCGCCTTAATGACGATCAAGGATGCCGGTGCCTCGAACCCCACTCTTCCCTTAATCCCGATTATGGTATCGCCCACATGAATATCGCGTCCGATGGCGTATTTTGAGGCCAGTGCCTCCAGTTTTTCAATATTCGCTACGGGACTGTCTGTAATTCCATCTAGGGCCACCAATTCCCCCTTTTCAAAGGTCAGTTTTACTTCAGAGGGCTCTTTTTCCTGTAATTGACTCGGATAGGCCGAATCCGGTAACGGCTTATCGGAGGTCAGGGTTTCTTCCCCGCCAACGGAAGTGCCCCAGAGACCTCTATTGATAGAGTATTTTGCCTTCTCCCAAGGATAATCGACACCATTTTGCTTCAGGTATTCGATTTCGTCTTCCCGGGCTAGCGTATTATCGCGAATAGGGGTAATTATTTCGATTTCTGGTGCGATAATTTGAAAAATCATATCAAAACGTACCTGATCGTTTCCCGCACCCGTACTGCCATGCGCAATGTGCTTGGCCCCCACTTTTTTGGCATAGTTAACGATTTCAATGGACTGCACGATCCGTTCGGCGCTAACCGAGAGCGGATAGGTATTGTTTTTCAGCACATTGCCGAAAATAAGATACTTCACCACTTTTTCGTAGAAGGTTTGAACTGCGTCAATTGAGGTATAGGAGGTGGCTCCCAGCTGTAACGCTTTCTGCTCGATAGTAGCTATCTCCGCTTTGGAAAATCCGCCTGTGTTAACGCTAACGGCATGCACTTCGTATCCTTTTTCCTTACTCAAATATTTGGCGCAGTAAGAAGTATCCAATCCGCCGCTGTATGCTAAAACTAATTTGCTCATAACACTATTTTTTATTCCCCTAATTACAGGAACTTTTGGTATCTGTTTAAAATTTTAAAGGAGAACAATGATTTTCATATCTTCTCTCTTCTCTCTTCTCTCTTCTCTCTTCTCTATGTTCGCTTTACCTTTTTTTTCAAAAACAAACTTTCCTTTATACTCTTTAGCCGTTTGAATGCCCTGCTATTCACTTTTTTATCTTCCTTTGGTTTTGTGGCCGGATCATAGAGCATGCCGGTGCAAAGGCACATTTTTTGATCGGTTCGTGTCAATACATCAAAATTCTTACAGGTCTGGCAGCCCTTCCAAAACTCAGGGTCATCGGTAAGTTCCGAGAACGTTACGGGCTTGTATCCTAGTTCGTAGTTGATTTTCATTACTGGAAGTCCCGTCGTTATACCAAATATTTTGGCCTCAGGAAATTTCTCTCGCGACAGTTTGAATATAGTCGCCTTTATTTTTTTGGCCAGTCCCATCGACCTGTAATTCGGATGTACGATAAGTCCCGAGTTAGCCACGTATTTCTCATGTCCCCAAACTTCAATATAACAGAAGCCCGCGAAAGTATCCCCATCCAAGGCGATTACGGCATTTCCATTTTCAAGTTTTTTTCGAATATAATCTGGGGTGCGCTTGGCAATACCCGTACCGCGAACCTTGGCCGATTCGGCGATGGTGTCGCAAATAATCTGCGCGTACTTGAAATGTGATGTGGTAGCAACAATAATGTTCATTGCTATGGAAGTTTTAAAGAGTAAATAAGAAAAGTGTAGTGTGCTTGTGCGGAAATGGACTCACCTAATTCCATAGAATATATCGTACCCTTACGGGCGGCGACGGCGGGGAGCGAACGGACGTACCGGAGCAGTGATGCTTAGAGTAGATGGAATGTAATTTTGAACGTTCATTATGGAGTAAATGTACAAATTATCCTGAACTAACCTAAAGCAGCTCATTTTTTTTACAAAAAGGTCACGTTTTGTTACGATGCATGATGATTTCGTAAATCATTACAGCATAAACCGAAATATACTCAATAGCCAGCAACCAGCCATTCTCCTTGAAATCCGCTCGGGAATAAGCGTAATAACTTAAAATAATCACCATCGACCAAAAGAGTGGAAATCGGAATTCGGTGAATAGCGCTAGTACGACCAAGAAGATTATATACCACGGATGTACGGTTGCAGACATACAATAATATAGCGTAAGCACCCAGAGCATCGAGCTGAGCAAAACGGGTAGTTTCTGATTTTTTCGAAGAATGGTGAAAAGCAAAACAACTATGATTGTAATGATGGGAGTGATTTTACCATAGCTTTTGATAAATTCCCAAGGTTTGGCATCGAACTGAACGGCAATTTGTTCGATGGCCCCATACAAGCCTGCATTAAATCGGAAGTTGGAAAACCAAAGCCCTATGGTCTTAGAATAATTCGAAACAAATTCGGAGTCGTAAAATGGGGTTAAGAACAAAAGGCAGGTCGCACCGACTATCGCGTAGAAAGCAATGGCGCTCCGCAATTTAAAATGTTTTAAAAACAAGGGCAGGAACAACAGGGGAACCAATTTGATGGCGATGGAACATGAATAAACCACTGCGGCCCACTGCCATTTGTGTACGGACAGTAGGTACAAGGCCCAGATAAAAAAGAAGAGCATGACTCCTTCGAAATGAAGGTTGCCGGTCAATTCGATAAGCACCAAAGGATTTAGAAAATACCAAAAAATCAAATGTGGAGACCGATTGATGTTTTTCAGAAGCTTTCGGCCAAAATAGAAAATTCCGATATCGGCACCGATGATTAGCACCCGCATTACCACTATTGATCCAAGAATACTTTTACCCCCTAAGAATGCCGTCAGGGCAAAAATAATTTGGTTCAAGGGCGGGTAGTTGCTAAAATGACGGGCACTTAAACCGCCCATGCCTTGGTGCAATTCTTTCGCATTTGCAATAACCAAGTCCGGCTGTTCGATAAGCGTGTTCGGCACCTGCAAATAGGGGTTGATAAAATGACGTGCCAGCTCACCGTCCCAAATAAAGCGATAAAAATCCTGTGAAAGATTTGGTTCGGCGTAAAGAAAAATCAGTCGAAAAAAAATACCCGTGATAAGCAAAAATTTAAAATTCCATTTTTCGAATTGTATCAATTTGAAACAAATAAAAAACAGCGCTATAAAAAGGGTCAGGAGTTTAATGAAATCCGTTCGGTCAAGATGGTAGGCGAAAGTGTAATATAACGGCAAACTCAGCAATGCCAATAGAATAGGCAGCTTATGTAGCTTAATGTATGTGCTGAACTGGTCTGGCATTGGTGGTCAGGTTATACTAGCTGACTAAAATAGGTTTTTTGAGGGAGAAATAAATATTAGGATTTTTCGGCCTAAGCACAGTTTGAAACTAATGATGATTCATATCGACCGTATGGGTAGTATTGAGAAGGCCGGTGCTATTAATTGCATTGGGAGTTTGAAAAGGCTAATTTAAGTGCTGCTTAATAAAACACTTATGAGATTATTGAAGAAAATAGTCGGCTACACCTTGTTTGCCTTGCTTATTTATGTGGGATATGTAATTGTTTCCACAGGATATTTTAGAACCGTCGAAAATATCTTTGACGGTGAAATTGTAAAGAAGATTAAGCTTGCCGGAGCAGAAGACATCACCGTGATTTCTGAAAGTGGGATGGCATTGGTTTCCGCATCTCCTCGAAAAAGTGATTTGGCCGTACAACAAAAGCAGGGCGGATTGTACTTGCTCGATTTGAATTCCAGAACCCATGCACTTAAGAAACTGACCGCTGATTTGAACATCCCTTTCGCGCCACACGGTATATCGATCTACAAATCGGATAGCACTTATACCGTGATGGCTGTAAACCATACGTTAAAAGGCCATTCCTTTGAAGTTTTTCAACTACGGGACACCACATTGACTTTTGTAAGATCGATAACCGATCCCACTTTAATCAGCCCCAATGATGTGGTAATGCTTGATGAAAACCGCTTTTATTTCACCAATGACCATAAATACGAAGAGGGTTTCGGTAGGTTTTTAGAGGATTATGGAGGCTTGGGTTTATCGAACGTGATGTACTTTGACGGTAAAGACTTTAGAGAAGTAGCGAAGGGCATCGCCTATGCCAACGGTATTAATTATGATGCGGCACGCAAATTGCTTTTTGTCGCATCGCCTAGAAATTTTAAAGTGAAGGTATATCGTGCGGATGACGATGGCTCGTTGAATTTTATCGAAGACATCGATTGCGATACGGGTGTTGACAATATCGAATTTGATTCGGAAGGGCATTTATGGATAGGCGCACACCCTAATTTGTTGGCGTTTTCTTCCTATGCGAGTGGTGGAAATACAATCGCGCCATCCGAAATCATAACAATCGATTATCGCGGTACAAACGATTATACCATTGATGCGATATACTTGAACGATGGCACCGAAATGTCGGGTGCTACGGTAGCCGCACCATATAAAGATGTGATTTTAGCGGGTAATGTGATGGATGCGCATTTTTTGGTTTTGAAACCGAACAAAAAGTGACTCACTAGGCCCTTGCGGTCAAGGACTTAAAAAAGACATACCCGAAGCCTAAGAACAACATGAAATGAAACGGAAAGAGTCCGAAATCATTCAGGGGTATGGCACTGTACATTCCAAAAAGGAAATAGCCCATCAGGCCAAATTCGAGAATCATATTCGGTGACAATTTTTTGGCCAAATACTTATTGCCTTTCCAGCTTTCGGTAAGGCTATTGATATTGAATTTCGGCGTTCTTACGAACTCGCTACGTTTGCCCATATGCCCCTCTAAAACGGCAATGGAGTTGTGCAATGAAAATCCTAGGGCGACCGAAAAGAACGTAAAGAAAATCTTGATGTAGTCCACAAAGTTGTCAAAGCTGCTGCCCTGAATACTTTTATAGGTAAACCAATAACACACAAAAAGGATTATCGTACTTAATACAAAAAAGCTAAGGGTCGAGAAAACCCAGTCCAGTTGTGGGAAAATCGCTTTGATGTACATCGCCGGAATACTCAACAGAGCCACCATGAAGACGCATAGGAACATTGAGCTGTTCAATAAATGCATCACTCCATGAAATTTGGTTTTAAAGCTGATATTTTTTGCGGTAACGACACTCCATACCGTCTTTCTAAAGTTTTCGGCACCGCCCTTGTTCCAGCGGAACTGCTGGGAACGTGCCGCACTGATGACCACAGGAAGTTCGGCTGGAGTTTCCACATCTTCCAAATACTTGAATTTCCAGTCTTTCAATTGGGCACGGTAGCTCAAGTCAAGATCTTCGGTGAGGGTGTCACCTTCCCAATTTCCGGCATCGAGGATACACTCTTTCCGCCAGATACCTGCCGTTCCGTTAAAATTGATAAAATGGCCTTTAGAGTTTCTGCCTACTTGCTCCAATGTAAAATGGGCGTCCAAGGCAAAAGCTTGAATTTTGGTAAGCGTAGAATAGTCCCTATTGATGTGACCCCATCTGGTCTGTACCACCCCGATTTCGGGATCTTTAAAATAAACCACGGTCTTTTTCAACCAATCGCTATCCGGAAGAAAATCCGCATCGAAAATTGCTACGAATTCCCCTTTGGCGATTTCCAAACCTTCTTTAAGTGCGCCTGCTTTAAAGCCTTGACGGTTTTCACGTCGAATGTGGGTAATATCCAGGCCGGTTTCCCGTAGCATCTCTACATGTTTGGCCGTATCGATAACCGTATTGTCGGTAGAATCGTCTAAAACCTGAATCTCAAGCTTGCTTTTGGGATATTCTATTTTGGCAATGTTTTCCAAAAGGCGTTCCATAACATACTCTTCGTTATAAACGGGAAGCTGAATGGTTACAAAGGGAATCTCCTTGGCGTCCAAAAGGTTGAATTTTGGGGCGGTCTGGTTTTGTCGTTTATTGCTGAGGTAATTGACCAAAAGGTTGAGCTGAGCCAAGCTATAGAAGAAAATCAACAATAGTGCGATACTGTAAATTGCCAAGATGACGTAAGCGATTATTAAGCCCATATTACTTTAAACTATATTTAAAAATCCAACCAAGAATTTTTATGCCTGCAAAGATACTACCTTTTACCGTTCCCGACACTTTAGAAATACCAATTCTTTTTTTGTAACGTACTGGTACTTCGGTATATGTCATTTTTTGTTTAAGTACTTTTAGCTGCATTTCCACGGTCCACCCATAGGTTTTGTCCTGCATTTGCAAGGCGAGCAATTTGTCGTACTTCATAGCCCTAAACGGCCCAAGGTCTGTAAATGTTGCCCTAAATAACCATTTCATTAAACTTGTCGCGAGCCAATTCCCGAAAATTTGTTGCGGCGTCATACTGCCTTCTTCACGTAATGCCTTCACCCTGGCGCCGATTACCATATCAATGTCATCATTGATAATCGGGGCGACCACTTTATCGAGTTCTTCCGGATAATCGGAATAGTCTCCATCGATAAATACGATAATATTTGGTAGGATGGATTGTTGCGCTACATGATTCAATCCACAAAGACAGGCGTAACCATAACCTTTTCTGATTTCGGTAAGTACGGTAGCCCCCGCCGTTTGGGCATTTTGAACTGTTTTGTCGGTAGAGTTGTTGTTAACAACTATTATTTCGGTAACCGAAGCCGGCAATTCGGCAACGACCTTCGCAATCGAATCGGCCTCATTGAATGCGGGAATAATTACCTTGATGATAGGAGTTGATAGTTGAGGGGATGCCATTAGCGTAAATCGGATAATTTGTTTTCCCTTCTAAAACTACTGAAGCTAGACCAGGATTTGATCTTTTTCCCGTTTCGGTATTTTTCGGCTTTTACGATATCGTCGTTCTTGTACATCAGGCAATACCCATTTTTAATTCCCTCGCTCAATTGACATTTGTGATTGACGTTGCCCAAGGCATCATAAAATAGCCACCAATCGGCTTTTTCGTTGTTTTCAAAATGACCTTCTTCCCGAAGGCCCCCTGTTGCGGAATAAAAATACCAGTAGCCGGAACGTTTTCCTTTTGTAAAATGTCCTTTTTCAGAAAGTTTTCCGTTCGAATGGTAGAAGCGCCAGTATCCCGTTTTATTATTGTTTCTTATCCAACCTTCTGATTTGACCTCGCCGCTTTCGTAGTATTCCCTGTGGTACTCGTTCCCCGACTCGGAGGCATTTCCAAGAGATAAAAAAAACGTAAAGAAGAGAACTATTTTAATCAAAGTAAAG
This sequence comes from Aggregatimonas sangjinii, assembly GCF_005943945.1. Classification (GTDB taxonomy): domain Bacteria; phylum Bacteroidota; class Bacteroidia; order Flavobacteriales; family Flavobacteriaceae; genus Pelagihabitans; species Pelagihabitans sangjinii. The sequence goes on from NZ_CP040710.1 coordinate 141,898, forward strand.
ACATTTTACGATTAGTCGAAGTTACGGAAGCTTACTAACATATCTCTCTATTTAGAATTTTGGGTAATTTTTTTACAAAGTATCTATTTGCCGAATTAATTTCGCTCTGTCAGTCCGAGCCTGTCGAGGAACTTTTCTCATATGGCAGCGCTTCGACGAGCCTGCCTGCCGTCAGGCAGGCTCAGCGTGACAGTGGTGTTCCGAATTGGCTATGGGCCAAATCGGTTCTAGTTTGTCAGTCCGAGCCTGTCGAGGATCTCTCTCCAAATAGTGGCGCTTCGACGGGCTCAGCGTGACAATGGTGTTCCGAATTGGCTATGGGCCAAATCAATTTTAATTTGTCAGTCCGAGCTTGTCGAGGACCTTTCTTCAGGGGGCAGCGCTTCGACAGGCCTGCCTGCCGTCAGGCAGGCTCAGCGTGACAGTCGTGTTTCGAATTTGCTTTGCGGCCAAATCAGTTCCGGTTTGTCAGTCCGAGCCAGTCGAGGACCTTTTCTCATATGGCAGCGCTTCGACAGGCCTGCCTACCGTCAGGAAGGCTCAGCGTGACAATCGTGTTCCAAATTGGCTTTGCTGTCAAATCAGTTCTGGTTTGTCAGTCCGATCCTGTCGAGGACCTATCTCTATCTTTAGGATGCCTGTGTTCCGAATAGTTTTTAGAGAATTCAACGAGATCTTTCCAATTTTCCTCGATCAAGGCCATCTTCTTCTGATGCGACCATCCTTTGATTTGCTTTTCAATTGCAATGGCCTCCGATGGGCTGGTGCACTGCAAGTACCATTTCAGGAGTACGGGTCGCCTGAAATAGGTGTAGCTATCTTTTCTATGGCCAGACTGATGTTGCGCAAGCCTTCTTTCCAAATCGTTGGTCATGCCCGTATAGTAAGTTCCGTCTGAACAAAATAAGATGTACACGAAATAGAACTTCATCACTTTATTAAAGATTTATCATTGTGAGCACGCTTCGACGGGCTCAGCATGACATTGGTGTTCCGAATTGGCTTTGCGGCCAAATCAGTTCCGGTTTGTCAGTCCGAGCTTGTCGAGGACCTTTCTTCAGGGGGCAGCGCTTCGACGGGCTCAGCGCGACAGTGGTGTTCCGAATTGGCTTTGCGGCCAAATCAGTTCTAGTTTGTCAGTCCGAGCCTGTCGAGGACCTTTCTCCAGATAGTGGCGCTTCGACGGGGCTCAGCGTGACATTGGTATTCCGAATTGGCATTGGGCCAAATCAGTTCTAGTTTGTCAGTCCGAGCCTGTCGAGGACCTCTCTCCAGATAGTGGCGCTTCGACGGGGCTCAGCGTGACATTGGTGTTCCGAATTGGCTTTGCGGCCAAATCGGTTCTAGTTTGTCAGCGTGACAGTATGAACCTCATTGCCATTCTATGAGCGGATTATTTCTTGTTCACCAACTCCATCAAATCCACATCATTACCTAGTAGTACCTGTGTGGGGTTGATGCGGCCTTCCTCGGGGCCATTTTCCAATTTCAATACCCCTCTGGGACAAACTGCGGAACAAACGCCGCAACCTACGCAGCTTGAACGTACGATATTTTCACCTTTTTGAGCGTAGGCGCGCACATCAATACCCATTTCGCAGTAGGTAGAACAGTTACCGCATGAGATGCATTGTCCGCCATTGGTCGTAATTCTAAACCTGCTTTTAAACCTTTGTACGAAGCCTAGATAGGCCGCCAATGGACATCCAAAACGGCACCAGACCCGATTTCCGAATATTGGGTAGAAGCCCGTGCCGATCACCCCCGCAAAAACAGAGCCGATGGCAAGACTGTAGGTATTCTGAACTGAAGAAGTTTTAATGCCCAGTACCGTTCCTGATTCAGTAAAGAAACTGTACAGGGTCATACCGGTCATGACGATCGCAAAGACCAGTACCCCGTGTACCAACCATCGCTCCACTTTCCAAGAGAATAGCGATTTGCTGGAATGTTGCCGATAGGGGTCTCCCAGGGTTTCAGCCAGTCCACCGCAGCCGCACACCCAGGAGCAGTACCATCTTTTTCCAAAAAAATAGACCATGACGGGTACCATTACCACGGTCAATACAATTCCCCAAACGAGTATGAAAATACCTATACCGCCACTGGAGGTGAGTTCTTTTAAATTCCAGCTAAAAAAGAAATCATAATCCAAAGGGAAGGCATTCTTAAAATCGTAGTACGGCATTTGCAAGCGCACCATTATTTCGGGAATCAGGAAAGCGAATACGATTTGAAAGAAGAGTACCGAAGTGGTTCGTACCATCTGATACACATTATGACGGTATTTGATATACATGCGAACGGCCATAACGGTCATGACTACGCAATACATAAAGCCATACACGAACCAATGTCCGGCGGGTTTACCACTAAGGCTTTCACTGATGGGGTCGACCAGATAGGTCCAGTTTACGGCGTACTGCGGCCGGAAATACAGGAGCAGGTAAAAGCCGATCAAGAAAACGAACACGAGCCAAGCGATCCATCCTCGATTGGTCGAACTTTGATGGTAGATACCATCATTTTTTATCCCCTTTTTTCCTAAGGTTACTACCTGGGGCACTATGAACATCAGGGCTCCTAGAATACCGAGACCAAAGGTCAAAAACCACATCAAGCCTTTGTTTTCGACTATGAAACCGCTGCCTGATTTCTTGCCGAGAAGGGCCGCCATATCTATCGAACCGGGATAGACAACTTTGTTCCATTCCTTATTTTTCCGATGTTCTTTGTTTACCCCTGATTGCGCTTCATCGATTGTTGAAGAAAAATCCGGCATGCCGTTAAATTCTTTACCGACAACGTTCTTTTGCATTTCAGAAACAAAAAGTTCGCTTTTAAATTTCTTTTCAGCGACTATTTCCTCAAAGTCCTTTCGGTCTAGCGTGAAGGTGCCAATCACGGGTAGGGCGGTGAAAATGCCCAAGCCTACTAGAAAAATTGCAATGCCTATGTTTTGTATTGTCTTCATTGATAGGTTGATTTATGTTCGATTTCCCTGAGCGGGGAAATATTCTTACTCTTAGAGCCCATATAAACTTCCGCTGTGCTTGACTGAACTTTACACAGATATCATTATAGATAAATGTAATTTAACTCGCAGCAAAAATTCGTTTCCAGCTTTTTTTCTTGGGCTGTATAGTAGTTCCGTGGTCCGAATTGAATTTCCTTACGATTTCCGCTTCATACTGCGCATAGAATTCAGGGTCGAAATTGGCGTCCTTTAAATATTCCATGACATGATGTACATCGCGTTCCTCGCTTAACCAGCGATCGAATATTTCGTGTCGCATGCGAATGCCGAAGGTATTGATGCCCAAGAACAGCTTGGTTTCTTTATGAAAAGCTACGGTAATACAGATATTTTCCTCGGAATGCCTCCAGTGAAAATGCTGCTCATGGTCTTTCATGTTGCGTTCACTGAATACCCATCCATAGGTCTGGTATTCGATATCCAAGAATTTGGCGGAGTTGAACCAATGCCCGGGTTGGTATGCGAATTTGTTGCCACAGATGGTCTGTGCAATGGTCTCACCCATCATTCTTCCAGTATACCAGACAGCCTCTATAGGCCTTCGCTGCCCAATACCTTCATGCTGCTCAGCACAATCGCCGATGGCATATACATCGATAATATTCGTCTCGAGGTAGCGATTAACCTTCACACCCTTGCCCGTTTCGATGTCCGAATCCTTTAGGAAATCGATATTTGGAGTAACCCCGGCCGTGAGTCCGACCACATCACAGGCAATTTCCTCTCCAGTCTCTTTAATCTTCACTGCTCTGGCGCGACCGTTTTCATCTGAAATGATTTCCTCTAGATTGGTGCCCAAGCGAAGGTCGATGTGATGCTCCAAAATATGCTCATTGATCATCTGTGATTCGCCTTTGGGCAACACACCATTCCAAAAACTGTCTTCCCGAACCAAGAAAGTAACCGGGATTTTTCTCGTGCGCAGCATTTCCGCCATTTCAATACCGATTAATCCACCGCCCACGATGACCGCTCTCTTACAGGTTTCCTTGTCGGGTGCATTCGCTTCCAATTGTTCCAGATCTTGTTTTGAATACAGGCCTTGTACACCCTTAAGGTCTTGTCCCCGCCACCCGAACTTATTCGGTTTGGAACCGGTTGCGATAATCAATTTGTCGTAAGCGATTTCTTTTCCGCTCCTTAAAAGCACCTTCTTATCGGTATGCACTACTTCGGTTACGTAGTCTGTTATCAAATCGATACGGTTCTTTTTCCAAAACCAATTTTCATAAGGCTGGGTATGCTCGAATTTCATATGCCCCATATACACGTACATTAAAGCGGTACGCGAAAAGAAGTATTCACTCTCAGCGGAAATGATGGTGATACGTTTATCGGAAAGCTTTCGAATGTGTCTGGCCGCCGTTACACCGGCGATTCCATTACCAATAATAACGATATGTTCCATAGTTCTTTGTTGGTAGTTAGGCGATAGGTCGCCTTTAAATGTAAGAACTTAAATTGATTTGTATAATTTAGAAAGAAATTAAATTGGAACATGTTTTGTAAGGATGGTGTCGAATTTGCGTACGCATTCGAGCTTTCTTAAAGAAAGCATAAAACTCGATTTTTTTTGTAGGGTTCTAAAAATTTGCCCGACAGATGGTGCAGTTTTGGAAGACTAAATTAGCTATTATGAAGAATTACACAATAACCATCCTCATATTTTTCTTGACCTCATCAATTGCTTCCGCGCAAGGTACATCCGATTTTTTCTCAAAGACCGATGCCTTTCTCAAAGCGAATGTGAAAAACGGCTTGGTCGACTATAAAACAATACACGATGATCCATCGGAATTGGACACTTTGCTTGAAATGGCCAAGACCATAACAGTTTCTACGGACAAGGCGAAGGCGTACCAATCCTTTTGGATAAATGCCTATAATCTCGCCGTGATAAAGGGCGTGACGAACAACTATCCGCTTAAATCGCCATTGGATGTGAATGGGTTTTTCGATAAGACCACCTACAATTTGGGCGGCATAGCCATCACCCTGAACGATATTGAAAACAAAATGCTACGTGCCAAATTTCCAAAAGAAGCCAGATTCCACTTCGTGCTCGTTTGCGGCGGATTGGGATGTCCCCCTATAATCGACTCGGCTTACAAACCGGCTACTTTAGAGGAACAACTTACACGTCAAACGACAAAAGCATTAAACAATCCCGCTTTTATTCAAGTCAATAAGAACAAGGTCAAAATTTCCCAGATTTTTGAATGGTACAAAGGCGATTTCGAACATGGCGGAAATGTGGTCGACTTTATCAATACCTACAAATCCGAAAAACTTCCAGAAAAGGCCAAGGTATCGTATTACCCGTACGATTGGACCTTGAACGAAATCAAATAACGAAAATCATTATCAAAAGCAGCGATTATCCTAAATTTTTTGTTTGGGCTTGACTCGTATTGCCATAACAGCCAATATAAATATGAATATCATGAAATCAGTAAAAAAGTATATCGCACTCACGGGGCTCATCCTAACGACCGGAATCGGTCTGGCACAGGACGATAATGTAAATGATCAACCCGCTCAAGAACAGAGCAATATTCAACAGTACACCCCATCAAAATTGATCGGGAAGGGGCAGGTCGATTTAAAGTGGTTCAATAACTTGTACACGCAGACCAAAAGCACGTTTAGCGATGGGAGGGAACCAAGACAAACCTTTTTTACGTCTACCTTAGAGGCGTACACGGGTATTGGGGAGAATAAACGATGGAATATCGGTGCCATTCTAGAGTTTCGTTCCAATGTGGTCAACGATAGAAAAGCGTTGGACGTTTTTAAGTTCGATGGGGAGGATGCCTCGGCCCGTTCGGGTTTGACGTCCATAGCCCCTTCGGTTAAATTTGTTCCGTTTCGGTCGGTCAGCAATTTTAGTATTCAGAGCTCTTTTTTCTTTCCATTGGTCGATAACGAGGTTGAAAACGGGGTGTTTTTAGATCAGAATGGCTATATCTGGCAAAACCGCTTGTTTTATGATTACACTTTTCCAAGCGGTGACTGGCAGCTTTTTACCGAACTGAATTCGGAATTGAATTTTGGCGAGGAGGAAGATAGTTTTGCCAACAATAGCCTAAACCTTACTCCAGGGGTGTTTTTAAGCTATTTCCCGAGCTCTAAGTTTACGGTTTTAGCATTGGTGCAGCACTCGCAACGTCTTAACCTTGGTAATGATTTCACTCAAAATTTTACCGCTGTTGGTGGTGGCGCAAAATACCAACTCACCAAGGCCTTGAATCTTGAACTTTTATATACCAATTTCGTTCGGGGAACAGACACGGGTCTGGGCCAAACATTTAACCTGGGTCTAAGAGGAATTTTTTAAGCAATAGGTATAAATACCCTATTTTAGCTATTCTAAATAGCTATGAATGAAAAAATTGGGCCTTGCCATACTCTGTTTACTGCAGTTTTCATGTAGTAGTCAAGCCACCAAAAAAATCAACGGGGTCAGCTTTGTAGCATCGAGGGAAGAAGTGGCCCAAGAGCATGTCGATGCGGTTTTGGCGGTGCATGCGAACCATGCGGCCGTAATGCCTTTCGGGTTCATAAGAAATATTTCTTCGCCCCAAATCATTCACAACACCGATCGGCAATGGTTCGGCGAGACCAAAAAGGGAGCGCAGCAGTACGTTGATATGTTGCACAAAAATGGTATTTCCGTTTTGATAAAGCCCCAAATCTGGATTTCGCAGGGGGAATTTACGGGTACACTCAAAATGGATTCGGAGGAAGACTGGAAATTGCTCGAGGCGTCTTACGAAGATTTTATCATAACCTATGCCGAATTGGCCGAAGAAACGCAAGCCGATATTTTTTGTATCGGTACGGAGCTGGAGCAATTCGTAAAGAACAGACCCCGATTTTGGTCCGAACTTATCGCTAAAATCAGAAAAGTATATGACGGCAAATTGACCTATGCGGCCAACTGGGACGAGTATACAAGAACACCGTTTTGGGGCGAAATCGATTATATTGGTATTGATGCCTATTTTCCCTTATCAGAGGATAAGAATCCCACGAAGGATGGCTTGAAGAAGGGCTGGCAAAAATGGAAGCCGGCCATTGCGGAACTCTCAAAGAAAAAAGGAAAACCGGTGCTTTTTACCGAATTCGGTTACCGCAGTATGAATTTTACGGCCAAAAAACCTTGGCTGGTCGACCGGCATGAGGCGGAGGTAAACCTAGATGCCCAAGTGAACGCCACTCAGGCCATTTTCGAGGAATTCTGGACTGAAGACTGGTTTGCTGGAGGCTACGTTTGGAAATGGTTTATCGCACATGAGGAAGTTGGCGGAGCGGACGATAATCGATTTACACCGCAAAACAAACCCGCCGAGAAGACCCTTAAGGAATGGTATCAAAAATCATAGGATGATGGCCCGAAATTGAGGTTAATAAAAAATTATATATGAGGCATATTTCCCCCGTATTATCGTTGTTTTTGATTTTAAGCTGTTCCACTGACCAATTAGACGGTGAAGGAACATTAGACGCTTTCACCGACGATATCGAGGTAGTGCCCGACAATGTAATCGCCTGTGCCGCCAGCAACGAAAATGATGATTTGATTAGTGTTTTTCTCTATCCGAGGGATGGTGCCGCCAACATTCAATATTTTGAAACTGAAACCACCGACGTAGATAAAAATGATTTAAAGGAATACCGGCCAAAATCCGCACCCATAAAAGACGTGTTCAACGGCTATTTAAAAAAATTCGAGGTGTCGCTCGCCACCGACAGATGGGTGATCATCGCCTTCGACGAAGGAGGAAAAAGACACCTCTCGAACCCGATCAGAATCAAGCAGCAAACCAAACCAACGGAGTACTTGCCGCAAAACATTAGTGTCGATTCCAGTTCTACAATGCCGAATTTCACTTGGCAAGATGGAGCCTATTCGGATACCAAGATTTATTTCCAGGTAGTTTCGGACTCCGCAGAAAATCTGTTATCGGGCACCTACACTTTCGAAAGAAATTTTCAATATTACGATTTGGAAAATGTAGTACTTAACATCACCAAAAACAATCCCTCGGCCCTTAAATCGGGTAATTCATACGGGTTTTCGCTCTTGGCGGTAAGTGAAGACAATTGGGTCAATCAATTTTCATCGGTTTCCTTTACGATTGAGTAGGTGTACAAAACCTGCAAAATCTTTAGTAAACACACAAAACATCAAATTGCGCAATGAGAGCTTTGTTTCTCTTTTTTTTATGTCTATTCCCAGCGCATCTGGCATTGGCCCAAGAGGGGATGGTAGCCGATGTAAAGATTCAGGGAAATAAAAAGACCAAGTCCGACTTTATCCGAAAACTTCTTGTTCAGCAAACCAAGGCACCGTTAGATTCGGTCCTAATGGACAAGGATATCAACCGTCTCAAGCGACTTCCCTCTATATCCCATGCCTATTACCAGGTCTTTACGGCCGAAAATGGTCAATACAACGTGTATTATACCATTGAGGAGAATTTTACACTGATTCCTTTTGCCAACCTCTACACCTCTACAAATGATGATTTTGCCTTTCGGGTAGGCCTTCAGGAATTTAATTTGCTCGGCCGGAATATCAACGTCGGTGGCTTCTATCAGTTCGATATTTTTAACTCTTACGGAGTGCTGTTCAGGGCCCCATATCTTTTTTCCAGAAAGTTGGGACTCGGATTCAATTACAAAGACCTGACCACACAGGAGCCCGTTTTCTTTGACGATAGCGTAGGGGAAGATGCCTTATACCGATACAATAATACAGGGTATGAGTTATCGGGACTGTACGAGTTTAATTTCAAAAACCGCATTGAACTTGGTTTCAGTCTGTTTACCGAAGATTATCAATATCAATCGGGGGCCACTAGTCCTGATGTACCGCAAGCCCTGAACGTGAAAAAGCATCTTTTTAAGTTGATCTACAACCACGACAATCTAAAATACGACTATCAATATCTCGAGGGGTTCAGAAGTACGTTGAATTTTCAGTATGTGGGCAGTACCGACGAACAATTACCTGAATTTGTAATTGGCTTTAACGATTTCGCCTATTTTCACAGGATAGGCGAACGGGGCAATTGGGCCAGTCGCTTGCGTTTGGGACTTGCCAGTAATGTCGATAGTCCGTTCGCGCCCTTCACTGTAGACAACAACCTTAACATTAGGGGCGTTGGGAATACGATCGACAGGGGCACCGGAGCCATCGTATTCAATACGGAGTACCGGCATACGCTGGTCGATAGGAATTGGTTCGTTATGCAGGGCAATGTTTTTCTTGATGGCGGATCATGGCGAAACCCCGGCGGTCCGTTAAGTGATTTCGGTCAAAACCAGAACATTCGCATCTTTCCCGGATTAGGCGTAAGGTTCATGCACAAACGTATTTTCAATGCTATTTTTCGAATCGACTATGGCTATGGTTTGACGAATGGTGACGGTCGTGGCTTTGTTTTCGGTATTGGGCAATACTTTTGATTTTAGCATACGATGCTATGGGACAACGGACTAATCCCTTGAAATGTGTAGCACTCCATCTCCCTGATTGACAATGGGGGATTCGTTGATGCAGATGACATAGCCTGGAAATCTTGCTTTAACGTTTCGTTCGAAATAGCCGAAAGGATCGGAAATGCTGCCCAGAACGTCCCCTTTACTCACTTTGCTACCCAATTTCACAAAAGGGTGAAACATTCCGGAATAAGTAGCACGGATCCAACTCGAGCTCTTTACGACCTTTGGCTTTTTGATTTTAGCATCCATCGATTCCAACTCTTTGCTAAAATCCCGAATACCTAAATGCTGCATAACTCGAAGCGCTCCCGAAACCCCTGCTTTGGAAACCGCATCATCTATATGCAACGATTTACCTCCCTCGAACAGCAGAACTTTTTTATCGAGTTTATGAAGGGTATGCCGAAACGATTTGTCGCGATGCCCCGTTTGTACGATAAATTCCGGTGCGAACACTTTGGCGAGTTGCAAGGTCTCTTCATCCCCTTCGTTAATACGTATTTGTGGAATATTAAATCGCCCATCGCCACCGGTATGAAAATCGATACAATAATCAACTAAAGGCACAATCTCTTTTATGATGTGATACGCAAACCTACTGGCTAAGGAGCCCCTTGGACTCCCGGGAAATACCCTATTCAGGTCGCGGCCATCGGGAAATTGTCGTTTTTGATTCAAAAAGCCGAATACATTGACCACTGGGATGCAAATGACCATTCCACATTCAGGCTTGTTGTATTTTTTGGAAACCAGCTGGCGCACAATTTCAACTCCATTGATCTCATTGCCATGAATGCCGGCTGTAATGAGTATCGTTGGCCCCTCCTTTTTGGCCCGCTCTACGATAATCGGTACCTGTATTTTGGTTCGGGTATGTAGTTTGGCAATGTCCAAGTTGAGCTGTACACCTTTTCCGTTGGAAATGGCATGCCCCAATACTTCAATTTGATTAGTCGGCATTTCGTTCTATATACTTAATAATTCGTCCGGCGATATCCTTCCCGGTCGCCGCCTCGATGCCTTCCAATCCGGGGGAGGAATTCACTTCAAGAATCAAAGGTCCGCGAGCCGATTGCAGCAAATCAACTCCCGCCACACCCAGTCCCATGGCCTTGGCAGCTTTTAAGGCCGCGTTTTCCTCTTCATCGGAAAGTTGAATGATATCGGCCGAACCACCTCGGTGCAGGTTGGATCGAAACTCACCTTCCTTACCTTGTCTTTTCATGGCCCCCACGACGACACCATCTACGACAAAGACCCTGATATCGGCACCCATGGCCTCCTTGATGAATTCCTGAACGATCACCCGCGCTTGCAACCCGTTAAAGGCTTCAAGAATTGATTCTGCGGAGTTTTGGTTGTCCGCCAAAACTACACCTAGCCCCTGAGTACCTTCAAGTAGCTTTATGACCACCGGTGCCCCGCCAGCCTTTTCTATGATGGCACCCACATTCTTGGAATAGTTGCTAAATACTGTCTTGGGAAGTCCCAACCCGGCCCTGGATAAGATTTGTAGACTTCTCAACTTATCCCTAGATCGCACTAATGCTTGTGATTCAACGGCACTAAAGACTTTCATCATTTCGAACTGCCGCACTACGGCGGTCCCATAGAAAGTAATCGATGCCCCGATCCTCGGAATTACCCCGTCCACATCGGTAATCTCCTTGCCCTGGTAGATAAGTCCGGGTTTTTTCTTTTCAATGATCAGGTCGCATTTCGAATGGTCTATTACTTGCATGGTATGCCCCTTTTTTTCACCAGCCTCTATGAGGCGCTTTGTGGAATATAAATTGGGGTTCTGTGATAGGATAACTATTTTCATAAATTTAAAATTTGTTGCTCCCGAAAATTGTACGATCGAATCTTTACGCATTCAGGAATTTGCGCAGGTTCGACTTTCTTTTGATAAGAGTATGCTTAAAATGGGTGAAGATAAATCTGTCTACCGGTCAAGAGCAGGAATACCAAAGGGTTAAGCTCCAAGATACATCAATTAATCCATAGCGGTTCCTTTTTGAAATAAAAAGGTAGGTCGTGCGAGGAATGATGGTCCTTTTTGAAAAATGATTTTTAGGCTCTCGGTATCTGAAATCGGTATCTGAAATAGGAAGGCGTATTTTGGCGCAATGCTTTGTAAAGGGAATAGTCGATGGGTTGCTATCTGCTTTACCGTAGGATGTGCGATACAGGCTACAGCATTTTTAATTCATTGTTTCAATGGCGTGGTAATAGGTCTTAGAGCGTTCATGCATTAATGTGTCAATGATCAATGCCGAGATTGCCAAAAAAAGAATTCCCAAGGCAAGCCCTTTACAATACAGTCTATTCGTTAAGAAAAAGAATATCAGGCCGCCCATGAGCACGATGGCCCACGCGATATAGTATTTGGAGTAAGCGTTCTGATTCTTAAAGGCACGGGCTCTTTCTTTTTCGAAAACTTCCCGTTGATTAGTACGAGAGGCTATTACAAGCTTTTGAAGGTGTTTGGGTCTTGTCGTCATGAGCATTGTGCCAAAACCGACAGTAATCAAAACGACTAGTAAAATGGGGATGAGCATCCCTTTCAAAAGTTCATTACCGTTCCGCCAAATAAAAAAGCAGCAAAGTAACAATACCATTCCCAATAATGTCATTACTTTTCCGTGCAGTACTTCACCTTTGACCCAAATGGCGGTATGTTCCAAAAATCCCATAGGATTAAATATAATTTCCAAAGAGGTCTAAGTTAGCGTTAGCGGCATGCTTCTGAGCCGTTCCTTGGTCAATCGAAATACGGCGTTCGCGATGGCGGCCCCAATAGGGCCTAAAGGTGGCTCGCCCACGGCCCCGGGAGTATCGCTGTTCTGTAAAAGCACCACATTTATTTCCTTTGGTGCATGCTTCATCAATGCCATCTGATAAGGCCCGTATATGGTCGGTGTCAATTGGCCATCTTCAACATCCATTTTCTCGAATAGGGCCGCACTCATTCCCATTATTATGGCACCCTCACACTGGGCCCTCACCTGATCCGGGTTTACGACCAAACCGGGATCCATGGCGCAGGTTACCTTGTGCACCTTGATTTCATTGTTCTCAATGGATAGTTCAACGACCTGCGCACAAGGCGTATTGGCGTCGGTAGATGCCGCAAACCCCATTGCCCTGCCGTTTACCACTTCATCTTTATACCCTGATTTTTCGGCTGCTACCTTGATTACTTCTTTTAACCGAAAACCCCTATCGTCGTCTTGAATCTGTGCCAGACGAAACTCCACGGGATCCTTTTCGGCCGTAACGGCCAATTCATCTATAAAACTCTCTATGGCGAAGGTGTTGGCCAGCAGCCCTAAACTGCGCCACCAACTGGTTGCAAAGGGCAGTTTTTGACGCCAAGAAACAGCCCTGTAGTTCGGAATACCCCCGTATTGGATCATACCGCCACGCCAAGCACCCAAATCGGCACCCAGGAGAGGAGCCGCAATGCCGGGCACCATTGGAGAACCAAAGGCAACGTCACCGCTCGAAACATTGTGTTCCAGAGCTTCGATCATGCCATTGATATTTAATTTCGCTTTGAGTACATGATGGGTAGGTGGTCGAAAGGTATCGTTTTGGAATTCTTCTTTACGGGTAAAGAAACACTTTACGGGTTTGCCGACCGCTTTTGACAATACTGCGGCTTGAACGGCATTGGGCGTATGCAGACGCCGGCCGAAGCCTCCTCCCAAAAAAGTAGGAACGATATTTACTTGGTCATCGTCTAAATCTAGTCTTTTGGCAATTTCATCGCGCGTAATTTTTACGACTTGGGTCGAAATCATAATCGTGGCCTTGTCAGCTTCTACGTATGCTAAAGCGCCATTGGGCTCGAGCTGGGCATGGGCTCCGATGGGGCTTTTGTATTCGGCTGTGATGATGCCATCTTCGGTATCAAGCATGTCCGCCGCATCTCCTTCTTTTTGAATGACGAAGGGTTCACCCTGGCCAACCGCAATCATGGCTTCGATATCGGCGGTTTGCCAATTACGGCCTACTTCCCATTTGGCGTCAATGACATTTTTTGCATTCTCCGCTTCAACGAGGGAATTGGCTACGACCCCCACAAAATCCTTTTCTTGAACGATTTTAACCACCCCGGGCATACCTTGTGCTTTGGAGATATCCGCACCCGTATATGTCGCTCCGATGGCATTGGGGCGCACGACGGCACCGTATAGCATATCCGGCATGGTGGCGTCCATACCGAAAATGGGCGCACCAAAAACCTTATCCTTTAAATCCACCCGCGGAACAGCTTTCCCCACGAACTTGTAATCACTGACATTTTTTAAAGTGGGTGTATCGGGAACATCCCATTCGGTTATATCTTTGGCAGCTTCGGCATAGGTCATTGTCTTTCCACCTGCCGAGACTACTCCATTTTCGGTACTGGCGTCCGAAGGGGAGATACCCATCTTCGCAGCGGCCTCTTTTTTGATCATCTCACGCATCGTGGCAGCCAGTTCCCTCAAGGGAATCCATAAGGAGGATATCGAGGTACTCCCGCCAGTTGCAAAGCCATCCATATTACCTGAAATCGAATTGGCATGTACCACTTTTATCTGGTCCATCGATACGTCCAGTTCATCGGCCGCCATTTGCGCTAGGCCGGTGAACGTGCCCTGACCCATTTCTACCTTGGGACTATGTATGATGATTTCATTATCCGAAGTAACCTCGAACCAAATGACAGGGGTACTGGTGTTGCCGACGTAGGGTGCGTCTGCAGTATTTATGGCATCGGCCATGGCCCTGCGAATCGGGCTTCTAAACAAATACGTGCCCACAGCCAGGACACCAACGGTGCCCAGTCCACCACGAACCAAGAATTTTCTCCTGGAAATCCTCTTTTTCTTTTCAGCCATTTTCTTCGGTATTTATTTGCGATATTTCGGCAGCGCGGTGAATCGCTTTGCGCATGCGATAATAGGTGGCGCAACGGCAAACATTAATGATATTTTTGTCGATATCCGTATCCGACGGATTTGGAATCTTATCCAGTAACGCAGCAGTAGCCATCATAAACCCGGGTTGACAATAGCCACATTGGGGTACGATTTCCTCGATCCAAGCCTGTTGTACGGGATGTGGGTTTTTTTCATCACCCAAACCTTCAATGGTAGTCACTTCCTTGCCCTCCGCAAATTTGATAGCATAAGAGCAGGAGCGAACCGCTTCCCTATCGACATGCAAGGTGCAAGCACCACAGGCCGCTTTCCCGCATCCGAATTTGGTGCCTTTTAGGCCAAGCAAATCGCGAACCACCCAAAGTAGGGGCGTATTTGCGTCGGCAATATCTATGGATGTTGCAGTTCCATTAATATTGAAATTTATTTTCATGGTATGTATTTAAAATCTTTTCCCGGGTCTATTGTAACTAGGAAATTTCTGTTCGTTTGTATTTGATGCGCTATTCATTCTTCTGGAATGATGGCCCCGTTCGCAAACCACGCTTTCACCGCCGCCTTATATTCCGCCTCTGAAACCGGAGGTTTTGTTCTAGGCTGCCCTTCATGGTCTACCCCGGGGTCAAATGCCCACAGCACCAACTCATCTTCTGTCAAATGGTGTATCAGATCTTCATGCGAACGATTCCCATTTTTCGATGTATCCAACATGTTCGCCGCAATTTCAGCTGCCGTACGTCCTTCCCAAGCCATACTTTTCGGAGCCAACGCCCAGTGCGGCGCTCCAGGTACTCCTGAATAGCTGTTGTTTTCCTTTTGATGGCAGGTGGCACATTTCGTTGCTGCAAAACCCTTGTCTTCCTCACCACCGGACATGCCAAAATAATGCGGATGGCTCTGGTCTCCCTGTTTCGGAACGTTGTCATTCGGATGGCAATTGAGACAGCGTTCGTGCGTCAATACCTGCATCATGGTATGGTATGGCGTTTCGGCTACGGATTTATTCGAATGACTTTTTATGGTGAGGTACTCCGATGTGGACCGGCTAGCACTCAATACATTCCATGCTAAAATCGATACGCAGAAAAAAATTGCCGAATAGATAAGTGCAGAACGCTTCATAAAGTAGGATTTTATGCGATCGCGTAGGGTGATATCTTTTTCTTGATGTGAAAATTATTTTTCACCACGAATCGCCGCATTTGGTTAAAGTACGATAAAGTTGCGAAAAGTTAGGGTTTAGGCAAGCCGCAAATAATAGCTATTTTGTGCGCTATCGATATTCTATTAGTCCAAACCAAATACAGTACTGCATATTGTTGAATAAATCGTTAACTAAATTTTCATTTCACCTTTTTCCGCGTACCGGACTTTTATAATTTTGTTACTGTTCAGATACAACTTAGGCATTATTTTTGGTTTGGTCTTACACAACGTATCCGGAATTAAATTCAGCATAAATGAAAAAAAAGCATTTCTATAACAGTTGCTTTCTTATCAGCGCCATTCTCCTTTGCATGGGTTCTGGACTGTTCGCCCAGGATTCCTTGGTTACCGTTACGGCTAAGAGAGGGGATGGTATACTTTCGTTATTGCGCGACCAAGGTGTAAATCCGTACGACCTCTATGACGATTTTATCGCGATGAACATTCAAGACCTTCGCGATAGCGTTCACCTCTATGAGGGCCGCACCTATCGTATTCCACCACTAAAGGAGGAAGAGGTGGAATTGACTACGCAAGCGGACAAACAATCTACGGAAATCAAAAAAATCACTTCCGAGGAATTCGCTATTTTCGGAAAAGACCATGAAGATGTCATTCTCAAAAGCGAGAAACTAAAGGACGCCGTCTATTACTTGGTGTCCGGCCATGGCGGTCCCGATCCGGGGGCTATGGCCGTTTACGCCGGCAAGTCGATCGCCGAGGATGAATATGCCTACGACATCACTCTGCGGTTGGCCAAAGAGCTATTGGCGCACAGTGCTACCGTTTACATCATAATTCAGGACAAGAATGACGGGATACGTGATGAGCGCATTTTAAAAATCGATCATGATGAGGTCGCTTATGGGGATAAGACCATTCCATTAAATCAAGTAAAGCGGCTAAGACAGCGTGTCGATATCGTGAACGAACTGCATAGAAAGAACCGTGGTAAATACCAGCGATTGATTGTCACCCATGTCGATAGTCGAAGTAAGGGTCAGAACATCGATGTGTTTTTCTACCATCACGAGAAGAGCAAGAACGGAAAGCAACTGGCGCAGAGTATTCACAATACGTTTCAGAAAAAGTATAAAAAATACCAGCCGAACCGTACCTACTCCGGAACTTTTGAAGACCGTACCTCTTTATACCTGGTCAAAAAGACGCATCCTGCCATGACCTTTATCGAAATCGGAAACATTCGCAACAAAAAAGACCAGCGGCGAATTCTTGATCCGGAAAATCGACAGGCGCTTGCCAAATGGATAAGCGAGGGAGTCTTGTTGGATTTTGAAAAAGGGGAAATCGGCCCTATTCGTTAGGAATTGTTTTCACAGCTATGAAATCCGTCAACAATAGAGAACATTTAGAGCTACTGGAAACGTCGATACTTCATAGGAATGTCTTGGTATTGCAGTACCGCTCTCCAGCGAACGGTAACCGTTCGGACCGGAACATTGAACCTTTGGGCATTTACTTTACACAGGACAAATGGATGCTTGTGGCGTTTTGTAGGTTACGAAGCGCCAAACGTGAGTTCAGATTGGACGGAGTACTAGCTTTGGAAGAGACCGGCGAGCAATTTCCTCCCCATCAATTTACGTTTCGATAAAAACATATCTTGGAATGCGATAATTCTAAAATTAGTTGCCTAATTTTAGAGACACTTCAATCGAGCGATTCCAAAACCGAACAGAGCTATATGAGCGAATTTACAGTACATGTTGACGATGAGCACTTTGAGCTAAGTGCAACATCTATTCAATCCCTCGACCTACAGCAAATTACCTACGATCGATACCATTTACTTCACGATTTTCAGGCATTTGATGTACAGGTGCATCGCATGAACGTTTTGTCTAAGACGGCGACTATTTCGGTAAACGGTAATCGCTACGATGTAAAAATCGATGATGTTTACGACCGAATGGTTGAAAAAATGGGCTTGTTGGCACATACGTCTCAAAAAGTGGGCAATATTAAGGCACCGATGCCCGGTCTTATTCTTGATATCATGGTGCAATCGGGCGATGCTATAGAAGAAGGTACGCCCCTCTTGGTACTCTCAGCAATGAAGATGGAAAATGTACTGCTCGCCGAAGGGGAAGGCGTCATCAAATCAATTGAAGTAGAAAAAGGTGATGCTGTCGATAAGGGGCAGTTGATTATTGAAATGGAGTAAAAGCAAAGCGATTCCTGTCTAAGCGGGAATGAAAAAAAAGAATTGTTTATGCGAAAAATACTGGTCGCCAATCGGGGTGAGATTGCCTTACGTGTAATGCGTACGGCACAGAAAATGGGAATCAAAACTGTAGCCGTTTGTTCCGAGGCAGACCGCAATGCACCCCATGTCCGTTTTGCGGGCGAAGCTGTTCTGCTGGGACCGGCACCTTCCTCGGAATCCTATCTAGCGATGGAAAAGGTATTGCAAGCTGCGAAAGATACGGGAGCCGATGGTATACATCCAGGATACGGTTTTTTAAGCGAAAATGCCGTTTTCGCCCAAATGGTCGAGGATCACCATATCACCTTCATAGGTCCAAGGCCCCACGCGATTAAAGTGATGGGGAACAAATTGGCCGCCAAGGAGGCGGTTCGCGATTACGATATTCCTATGGTTCCTGGTATTGAAGAGTCAATCACCGATATAAAACTGGCCGAAAAAACAGCAAAAGAAATCGGCTTCCCTATTTTAATTAAGGCTTCTGCCGGTGGTGGGGGCAAAGGAATGCGGGTGGTAGCGTCTCTGGAAGAACTACCTGAGCAAATGAATCGGGCCATTAGCGAAGCCGAGGCCGCTTTTGGTGATGGAGCTGTGTTCATCGAAAAGTATGTAAGTTCCCCGCGCCATATTGAGATTCAAGTGCTAGCCGATACCCATGGGAATGTGGTGCATCTTTTTGAACGGGAATGCAGCGTACAACGAAGGCACCAAAAAGTGGTCGAGGAGGCACCGTCGGCGGTGCTTACACCCGAAATTAGAAAAGCCATGGGTGAAGCTGCGATTAAGGTGGCCAAGGCTTGTGATTATGTAGGGGCAGGGACGGTCGAGTTTCTTTTGGACGAGCACAAAAATTTCTATTTTTTGGAAATGAACACCCGCTTGCAGGTCGAGCATCCTGTTACGGAACTAATTTGCGGTTTGGATTTGGTGGAACAACAGATCAAGGTGGCGCGAGGGGAAAAACTCGGGTTCGCCCAAGAAGATTTGAAAATACAAGGCCATGCGTTGGAAGTACGTGTTTATGCCGAAGACCCCTTGGACAATTTCAACCCCAGTATCGGAACCTTATCTACCTACCAAATACCAAATGGTGAAGGAGTACGGGTAGATGATGGCTTTGAGGAAGGTATGCCAATTCCCATTTATTATGACCCAATGATTGCAAAGTTGATTACCTATGGAAAAACCCGCGATGAGGCGATACAATTAATGGTCAAAGCGATTGGCGATTATCATATCGAAGGGGTAGCTACGACCTTACCCTTCGGCCAATTCGTTTGCGAACATGAAGCCTTTCGAACAGGAAATTTTGACACGCATTTTGTAAAACAATACTACAGTCCTGAAGCACTGCAAAAAAAATATGCCGAAGAAAAGGAAATTGCCGCCAAGGTAGGCTTGTTTTTATTTCTGGAACAACAACAAAAATTATAAGTACCGACCGAACAGCGCTCAGGTTGGAAAAAGAATCGGGTGTAGATCAAGGATCAATTTGAATGAAAGAGAACGAGAAAATATTGCGCGACAAACTGGCACAATCGCAATTGGGCGGAGGCCAAACACGTATCGATAAACAACATGCCAAGGGAAAACTGACCGCTAGGGAACGGATTCATTTTTTATTGGACGACGGGTCTTTTGAGGAGTTGGGCGCATTAGTGACACACCGAACGAAAGACTTCGGTATGGAAAAGCAGAAATTTTACGGCGACGGGGTCGTTACCGGCTACGGGACGATAAACGGACGACAGGTTTGCGTTTTTGCTCAGGATTTTACCGTTTTCGGAGGCGCACTTTCGGAAACCCATGCCGAAAAAATTTGTAAGATTATGGATATGGCCATGAACATTGGCGTACCCTTGATCGGATTGAACGACAGTGGCGGTGCCCGTATTCAGGAAGGGGTCCGCTCGTTGGGCGGCTATGCCGATATCTTTCATCGCAATGTAATGGCATCAGGAGTTATCCCCCAAATTTCAGCTATTATGGGCCCTTGTGCCGGGGGTGCAGTATACTCACCGGCGATGACGGATTTTACACTTATGGTCGAAAACTCAAGTTATATGTTCGTTACCGGGCCGAATGTGGTCAAGACTGTGACAAATGAAGAAGTCACTTCCGAGGAACTGGGTGGTGCCCTTACGCATGCGACCAAATCTGGGGTCACTCATTTGACCGCTGGCAATGACATTCAGTGTATCGATCAAATCAAGCGAATGATAGGCTATATGCCACAGAATTGCGAAGATACCCCCGTAGATTTGCCTTATGAGATGGGTGATGAAATCCGCGAGGTTTTGGAAAGCATCGTACCTGAAAATGCCCAGCAACCCTATGACATGCGCCATGTCATTAAAGGAATCATAGATGAGGAAAGCTTCTTTGAAATACACAAACAGTACGCAGAGAACATCGTTGTCGGCTTTGCGAGAATTGCTGGGAAGAGTATCGGAATCGTTGCGAATCAACCGATGAGCCTTGCCGGTGTTCTGGATGTGGATGCCTCGAAAAAAGCAGCACGTTTTACACGCTTTTGCGATTGTTTCAATATTCCTTTGTTGGTATTGGTGGATGTGCCGGGCTTTTTACCGGGTACGGACCAGGAGTGGAACGGTATTATCACGAATGGGGCTAAATTACTTTACGCTTTAAGCGAGGCGACGGTACCGAAGGTAACCGTAATTACTAGAAAAGCCTATGGTGGCGCTTATGATGTAATGAATTCAAAGCATATAGGGGCCGATATGAACTATGCTTGGCCAGGTGCCGAAATTGCCGTAATGGGAGCAAAGGGGGCTAGCGAGATTATCTTCCGCAAGGAAATTGCCGCCGCCAATGACCCGGCTGCAAAACTGGTCGAGAAAGAACAAGAGTACGCAGCACTTTTCGCAAATCCGTATAGCGCCGCAGAACGCGGATTTATCGATGAAGTAATCTTGCCGAAAAACACCAGAAGAAAATTGATAAAGGCATTTACTATGTTAGAAAATAAAGCGGTTGCCTTGCCCAAGAAAAAACATGGGAATATACCCTTGTAGATAGCGTTTATTAGCTGATGAGTTTAGGAGTTGATGATCAGCTTGAACGTAGGTAATAAACAATATTACCATAAACGAATATCCTTTAAGCACAAAACGATAGGTTACTGACAATATACTTGGTTAACTTGAACTAATGACTAAAACGAAGCTATTTAAAGACTTCCTACCCGTATCTTCCAAAGAATGGAAGCAAAAAATACAGTACGACCTGAAGGGTGCCGACTATAATGAAAAACTGGTTTGGGAATCTCCGGAGGGAATAAGAGTCAAGCCCTTTTATCATCAGGATGAGGGGATTTATACAGCTTCCGTTAAACGGGCCAAGGGTCATTGGAACATCGCACAATCGATTTATGCCGGCGATGCGAAAAAAGCGAATGTAAAAGCAAAAGAATTTTTGGCCAAGGGAGCGGAAAGTCTTTTCATCACCATACCTTCCGATGCGGTCGCAATTGCTGTTTTGTTGGATGAAATCGATGTTTCCACAACCAAAATTTACTGTAATTTTGAGTTTTTATCCCCGGACTATATCAAAAAGGTATTGGATTTTGTGGGAGATGCCAGCGATTCGATATACTTGAACATCGACATTATCGGAAAGCTAGCTAAAACCGGGAATTGGTTCCAGAACCTTGAGGACGACCATCGCAAGTTCGACCTCATTGCACAGATGGGAGCGACACATACGGTGAGTATCGATGTAGGACATTACCAAAACGCAGGGGCAAATATGACACAGCAATTGGCCTATGGACTTGCCCATGCCAACGAGTATTTGCATCACCTTGCCAACAGCAAGTCTGTTCGGAAAGGACAAACCTTTGTCTTTCAAATGGCGGCAGGTTCAAATTATTTCTTTGAAATCGGCAAGTTGCGGGCGCTACGCATCTTATGGCAAACCCTTGCGAGGGAATATGGAGTAAACGAAAAGTGCCATATCATAGCCACGCCAACACGGCGCAATAAAACCTTGTACGATTACAATACCAATATGTTACGCACGACAACGGAAACTATGTCCGCTATTCTAGGTGGAGCGGATACCGTGATGAATATGCCGTATGACGCCATTTACCACAAGAACAATGAATTTGGCGACCGAATCGCGATGAATCAACTGCTGCTGCTGAAAGAAGAAAGCTATTTCACTAAAGTGGAAAATCCTGCCGAAGGATCGTACTATATAGAGTCATTGACCAGTCAGCTGGCCCAGAAAGCACTAGCTTTATTTAAGGATATTGAAAGAAACGGAGGTCTACTGAAACAATTAAAGGCAGGTATTATTCAAAAGAAAATCAAGGAAAGCGCCGCAAAAGAGCAGGCCATGTTCAATGGGCAGAAAATCGTTTTGGTAGGTACCAATAAATATCAAAACGAAATGGATAATATGACGGAGACCATGCAATTGTATCCTTTTGTAAAGACGAATCCTCAAAAAACATTGTTAGAACCCATCATCGCCAAACGCTTTGCGGAAACGATTGAGCAAAACCGTTTGAAAGATGAGTAGAAAAGATGTACAGCAACTGCAATTGAAATACCGGGCACAAGGTGCGGCAAACCAGGTCGAAGATGAACGAGAAAAAGTTTCCAGCTCCGAACTGCAAAGCACTGGTTTCGATACCGCCGAAGGTATTCCAATCAAACAAATTTTTACGGAGCAGGATATCAGCGATACGGAGCATTTGAATTTCGCCGCCGGCATCCCACCTTATTTGAGAGGGCCCTATTCTACGATGTACGTCAGACGCCCTTGGACGATTCGGCAATATGCAGGTTTTTCAACAGCGGAAGAGAGCAACGCCTTTTACCGTCGGAATTTGAAAGGAGGTCAAAAAGGCTTATCGGTGGCCTTTGATTTGCCTACGCATCGCGGATACGACAGCGACCATGAAAGAGTGGTCGGTGATGTGGGTAAGGCAGGGGTAGCGATTGATTCCGTAGAGGATATGAAAATTCTTTTTGATAGCATTCCGTTGGATAAGATGTCGGTTTCCATGACGATGAACGGTGCAGTGCTTCCGATTATGGCGTTTTATATCGTTGCGGCCGAGGAACAGGGCGTGGCTCCGGAGTCATTGGCAGGCACCATACAAAACGATATTTTAAAAGAGTTTATGGTGCGCAACACCTACATCTACCCGCCCGAACCATCAATGCGCATTGTGGCCGATATCTTCAAATATACCAGCAAGCACATGCCAAAATTCAATAGTATAAGTATTTCGGGCTATCATATGCATGAGGCCGGAGCTACAGCGGATATCGAATTGGCCTATACACTGGCAGACGGACTCGAATACATTAAAACAGGACTTACGGCCGGACTCGACATAGACGATTTTGCTCCTAGACTGTCTTTCTTCTGGGGTATTGGCATGAACCACTTTATGGAGATTGCCAAACTGCGCGCGGCCCGCATGTTGTGGGCGAAGATGGTTAAACAATTCAATCCCAAGAACGATAAGTCTTTGGCACTACGTACACATTGCCAAACCAGCGGGTGGAGTCTCACCGAGCAAGACCCGTTCAACAATGTGGCGCGAACGACCATTGAAGCCAGTGCGGCGATATTGGGAGGAACACAGAGTCTGCACACCAATGCCTTGGACGAAGCCATTGCACTGCCTACCGATTTCTCGGCCCGAATTGCCCGAGAGACCCAGTTATACCTTCTTGAGGAAACCTTCATCACGAAGACGGTCGATCCTTGGGCCGGTAGCTATTATGTTGAGTATCTGACCAAAGAGTTGGCCGAAAAGGCATGGGCACTGATAATGGAAGTCGAGGAATTGGGCGGAATGACCAAGGCCATCGAAGCGGGTATTCCCAAAATGCGAATTGAAGAGGCTGCGGCTAGAAAACAGGCGCGCATTGATAGTGTTCAGGATGTGCTTGTCGGTGTGAACAAATATC
Organism: Aggregatimonas sangjinii; assembly: GCF_005943945.1. Lineage (GTDB taxonomy): Bacteria > Bacteroidota > Bacteroidia > Flavobacteriales > Flavobacteriaceae > Pelagihabitans > Pelagihabitans sangjinii. The sequence goes on from NZ_CP040710.1 coordinate 165,766, forward strand.
GATTGGATGAAGAAGAACAACTGCAAATCCTTGAAGTCGATAACCAGGAAGTGCGTCGCCAACAACTAAAGCGATTGGCCACACTGCGGGAGAATCGAAACGAACTTGCCGTAAAAAACATATTAAAGCAGCTTACTGAAGCGGCCAAAAAGACCCAAAACGATAATAAAGCGGATAATTTACTAGCTTTAGCGGTAACCGCTGCAAGAGAGCGGGCCACTCTAGGTGAGATAAGCGACGCACTCGAAGTCGCATTCGGGCGTCACAAGGCAGTCATAAAATCATTTTCAGGCGTGTATTCCAAAGAAATCAAAGACGACGAAAGTTTTAAAAAAGCGCGGGGGTTGACCGACAAGTTCGCCGAGCAAGATGGCCGTCGACCCCGAATCATGATCGCTAAAATGGGTCAGGACGGGCACGATCGCGGGGCAAAGGTTGTAGCCACCGGCTATGCCGATCTAGGCTTTGATGTGGATATCGGGCCTTTGTTTCAAACCCCCGAAGAGGCGGCCAAACAAGCAGTTGAAAACGATGTGCATATCTTGGGAGTTTCTTCTTTGGCCGGGGGCCACAAAACGTTAGTACCGGCCGTAATCAAAGCGCTTAAAACATATGGCCGCGATGATATTATGGTCATCGTAGGCGGTGTGGTACCCAAACAAGATTATCCATTTTTGTTCGATGCCGGGGCGGTAGCTGTTTTTGGCCCTGGCACAAAGATTAGCGATGCCGCCATTCAAATACTGGAAATTTTATTGGATTGATTGAAATTCGTAAAAAAGACTGGCCAAATGCCCGATTGTGCAACGGTTAAATAGGTGCCCTAGGCAATGTGCTGCCTATAGTATTGGTACAATTGGTCCGGCCCAGCTCCCAAACGGCTTTTTAAATGAATCATCCCAAAATGGTATTGCAATTTTATTTTACCATGTTTTTCATATCTGCGGGCAGATGTCTTAACGCGCTGCGGTAGAATCTTGAACGGCGTGTGCTTGTATAGTCGACCAATAAATTCATTGTCTTCGTAAATGTGATAGTCTTCATTGAATCCGTTAAGAGCTTGAAACAACTTTTTCGTAATGAAGAGCGATTGGTCTCCGCCCCTACAAAGCCTAATATTCAAGCGGGAAAACCAAGCGAAAAATTCTAGAAAACGACTATCGCTGTCGAAAATCATTTGAAAACAACCTGCTTGGTGGTCATGTAGCACAGCCTCTACAATAGATTTGCCGAAATCCTTTGGCGGGAGAGTATCGGCATGGAGAAAATATAAAATACTGCCCTTCGCCTTTGCGGCTCCATAATTCATTTGCACTGCCCTTCCCTTTGGTGCGTTCAAAACGGTTGCTCCAGTATTTTTCAAAACTGACAAGGTATTGTCGGTACTGCCCCCGTCTACAATCAGGATTTCCTCAATATAATCGTTTGCGCAAAATTTCTGGAGGTGCCGCACTGTCGCAACGATATGGGCCTCCTCATTAAAAACTGGGATGATTACACTGATGCGGTAGGGACTACGAATCATGAATGGTGCTAATTTCCTAAAAGTAGTAGCGCAATTACATGGAACCTTACAGGAACTTTAGGCTAATGCTATCTCCTAAATTTCTTTGATCAGTTCCTTGAACAGCTTAACCATTTTTGGTTCCGTTTTTCCGGCAATAGCGATAATTTCTTCGATATTAACTGGTTGCAGGTTATCAGGGTCACATTCATCGGTTAATACGGAAACGGCTACTATTGGCAATCGTAAATGATTGGCCACGATTACCTCGGGCACCGTACTCATACCCACGGCATCGGCTCCTAGAATTTTTAACATGCGATATTCCGCACGCGTTTCCAATTGCGGACCGACTACCGAGGCGTAAACCCCTTCCCGCAAAGTAATTTTTTCCCTTTGGGCGATTGCCGTCAATTTCGTACGCATTTCTTTATCGTAGGGCTCGGCCATATCGGTAAATCGATCTCCGAATTTGGCGACGTTTTTAAAGGCCAAGGGCGAACCACCTTGCAGATTTATATGATCTTCAATGAGCATGATATCCCCCTTTTTAAAGTCCAAATTAATAGCGCCTGCTGCGTTGGAGATGAAGAGTTTTTTGATGCCCAGTTGATGCATGACGCGAATGGGGTAGGTAACATCCATCAGGTCGTATCCCTCATAAAGATGAAAACGCCCCTGCATGACCACTACCTTCTTACCTTGAAAAGTACCGTAAAGTAATTTTCCGCTATGAAACTCCACCGTGGCCAACGGAAAAAAGGGAATGTGGTTGTAATGTGCTTCTATAGGCTCCTCTATATCGTCGACCAATTTTCCAAGGCCGGTGCCAAGCACGATACCGATTTCGGGTTGCTCGAAACCTTTTCCGATAAGGTAGGCGGTAGATTCATCCAATTGTTTTTGTGTCATTATTTCATGTGTTTTAGATAGGGTTCAAAAGCTTTTTCCTGGGCGATATCCGTATAAACGTCAACGTCATTTCTAACGGGTAACAAATGTACTTTTTCGTTCGCTAAATCGGTTATTGTCGCGCTTAAAACACTATCGTTACCCCAATTTTTATCCTGAAATAGCTCATTCTTAAAGCGGGTCATCCCCAAGAGATAATACCCACCGTCTTCCGCAGGGCCGATGACAAAGTCGTTTTCGCTTAAAACGGCAAACGCATGTGCTATATCCTGCTGCTTGAGGTCGTACATATCGCTTCCGATGATGCATATTTTTTCAAAGCCGGCTGCGAATCCCTCGGTGAACGCGTTCGCCATGCGAACCCCTAAATCACTACCTCCCTGTCGTTTTTTATCATAGGTCGGGTTATCCCATACATCATCCCTCCAAATTTCTTCGGAATACCAGACCTGTTTCGCCATATCCAAATTTTTGGTAATGTTCACGGTATGCTCCAAAAGGAATTTATAGATATCCAACGCACTTTCGTCACCTACGGTGGCCGCAAGCCGCGTTTTGCATTTTCCCAATTCGGGATTACGAGTAAAAATAAGAAGTAGGTTCTTGGGCAGTGCTTTGGTGTACTGTACCGTTTTCTTATCGAATTCTTTTTTAAAGGGGTTGAGGATACCCATTGGCTTTTGACTTTGTTTTAAGAAATATAAAAGGAAATTTTCGGGGCGTCGTTATTCTTCTTTAGCAGGAGCGGAATCTTGCGCATCATATACTTTGATGCCTTTTGTAAGCAGTTTACCCCAATGCTTGTTAAAGGCATGAACGCTGTCGGTTTCTGTTGTTTCGGAACTGTATACGGGATTACCGTGGTTCTTCCATTCGAAAATACCACCATAAAGATTCTTAACATTGGTGTACCCCGCATTTTGCAGTTGCTCCCCAATATTTTCGGAGCGGACCCCGATAGAACAGTATACTACAATCGGTGTATTTTTATCGGGGACATACCGGTTTACGGAATCTTGTTCAAACTTTTTATGTCCTACCCAAATGGCATTTTGTAGGTGGCTTACGGCGTATTCCTCTTTTTTTCTAGTATCCAATAAAACGATATTATCGGTCTCCGTCAGTTCCTCCACATAGATGTAGGGAACACTTTCCTTATTGAACCTTTTAAGGGTTCTGTCAAGTTTACCCTGGGCCAGTGTGGTTTGACCAAAAGCAAATAAAAGGATAACGGATAATAGAAAACGCATAGAAAATGTTCATTTTGCAAACAAAGATACTATTTTAGAGGTGTCCGGGACAATAGAATGCCCATATCGCAAGTTAAAAGCACCATCATGAACATTTATAGGAAAGGGATATGTATTTTGATTTTAGGAATGCTTATTTCCTGCAATTCAAAAACCCAGAAACAGGAAGCGACTCAAGAGACAGCGCAATCGGAATACTATTCGGAACCTTTTAGGCCGCAATATCATTTCAGTCCGGAGGAAAAGTGGATGAACGACCCCAACGGTATGGTGTATCACAAGGGTGTTTATCATTTTTTTTATCAATATTACCCAGAAGATATCGTTTGGGGTCCAATGCATTGGGGGCATGCTACGAGTAAAGACCTGGTTACTTGGGAACACAAACCGATCGCTCTTTATCCAGATAAGCACGGACTAATTTTTTCTGGAAGTGCGGTGGTCGATTTTGGGAACACCTCAGGATTTGGCACGACCGACAATCCTCCTTTGGTCGCCATTTTCACCTATCACCTAATGGCAGGGGAAAAGGCCGGTAGAAAAGACTTCCAGACGCAGGGCATCGCCTATAGTCTGGATAATGGGGATACTTGGACAAAGTATGAGGGAAACCCTGTAATCGGAAACGACGGTATCAAGGATTTTAGGGACCCCAAGGTATTTTGGGACACCGAGAACAGTACATGGATAATGAGTTTGGTCGCTGGCGATCATCTGCAAATATGGAGTTCGGACGACTTGAAATCATGGTCGAAGCGAAGTGAATTCGGTAGGGATAAAGGTGCCCACGGGGGTGTTTGGGAATGTCCTGATTTATTTAAATTGAAAGTTGGCGATACGGAGGAAGAAAAATGGGTTTTGCTCATCAGCATAAATCCCGGGGCTCCGAACGGTGGAAGCGGTACCCAGTATTTTGTGGGTGAATTTGACGGAGAACAATTCACGACCGAGCAGGAAGACATTAAATGGCTCGATTGGGGTACGGACAACTATGCAGGGGTAACCTACAATGTGCTACCCGAAGATTACTATGGCGATACCTACGCCAATGACCCCAAAGACGAACGAATCTTTATAGGCTGGATGAGCAACTGGACCTATGCTCGGGATACCCCTACGGAGAAATGGCGAAGCGCGATGACCGTGCCCAGAACACTTTCTTTGGAAAAGAACGGGGAAGCTTATGAACTATATAACTATCCTATTAAGGCAATAAACAAGCTTTTGAAACCAAGTGAGAAAAAAAACCTAACAATTACGGCAGAGGGTTCTGAAACGATTTCCCATGATCATTTTAATCAGGCGGAGATTCGCTTTGTCAGCAGTGCAAATGATTTTGGTTTAACCTTTGGGAACGAGGTAAACGAAACGCTTGTATTGAAGATGGATAGTGCTACCCAAACGTTTACCCTGGACCGTACAAAGTCTGGTAAAACCGATTTTCAGGAAGACTTCGCATCCGTTCAAGAAATGCCTGTACCCCAATTGCCGGAAGAAGAATTTGAAGTACGTATTTTAATGGACCATTCTTCAATAGAACTTTTTTTAAATGGAGGCCAGTATGTAATGACCGCACAGATTTTCCCAAATGAGTTCTACGACAGTCTCAAAATAGAAAATTTTTCGGGTTCGGAAATGTTGCTGAAAGATTTTAAAGTAAGTAAAATAAGACGTGTATGGTAGGTCTCTACATTGAAGCTATAAGTATTGATGCGATTCATCGATGAGACGCAATAAAATGGTAGTTTTTGAGTTATCAATAGGCGAATACCGAATTAATAACAAAACCAACGACCAGCCATTATGATTGCAAATCACAACAAGCTCGATTTGGGCAAGTATGTGCTTTCTATTCTCAAAGACTGCAGCCATAGAAAGGTGGTTCTGACGGTTCTTGTATTGCTCTCTGTGGCTACACTCTTTTCGCAACGAATTGTATTTCCCGGACAGGGATTATTGGTTCCACACCTGAACGACCCTTCCTATATAGGCGTTGAAAACAGAGTGAAAGTAACGGGCATCCTACAAGTGTCCGACTCCGAAAGAAGACAACACACACAATTTATATACGCGCAAATTCCTGTTTCCGAAAAACTTTCCTTTGGAGCGGATTATTTTAAAGACGCATTGGAACTGTATAGCTATTCGACCGCCATGGTGAGCGCCAACTCGAAATTCGAGTTTGGAGGGGAAAATAGTTATTTAAGACTTGGTGTTTCCGCAGGTATCGATTCTAGAAGGCAAACGGGTTTTCCGGTTACCGAGATTCCGAATATGGAGCCGTTTGTGCCCAGACTAAATGAGGGTGATACCAGTTTTACGTACCGGTTCGGAATACACTACACGTACAATGCCCTTTCGGTTGGCGGAACCTACAACAAATTACCCATTCAAAGCACCCTAGCCCGCGAAAATCAAGAAGATTTGATCGGCTATTGGATCAAGGATGGCTTTACGGCCCAAATTCGCTACAGTCTATATGTGTCGGACAACATTCGCCTTACCCCCATAGTCAGCTATTTGAGCTATGCCAATGATCCTATTTATGAGGGTGCCGTATTGGTTGATGTGGGCGATCGGTTCAGTGCCAGTATTTCTTATAAAAATGATTATTCGATTAATCCAGCCGTACGATATGAATTTTTAGAGACTTTTCAGGTCGGCTACTCCTATGAAAAATCTTTTGGCGACGTTACTTTCGAAGATGTACATTCTTTAAGCCTCTCCTACAAGTTCAAGGGAGATGGTCCTGACGAGTCCGATTGGAAAAAAGCGGCAGTAGCGAACAATAGAAAAATAGCGGCGATTAAACGTAAAAAACCCAAGAAGGAGAAAAATGAAGTCCCCGAAACGGATGTTGACAAGCAAGTGACGGACGAAGCAGTCCAAAAAGAAGCCGCTGAGCAGGAAGAGCCCAAGAAAGCGGCTGCCGAACGGGAAGCTCAGGAGAAAGAAACAGCGGAAAAAGAAGCTGCAGCACGTGAAGTTACACAGAAGGAGGCGCTTGCAAAGGAAACTGCTGAGAAGGAAGCTGCCCAAAAAGAGGCTGCGGAAAGACAGGCCGCCCAAGAAGCTGCCGAACGGGAAGCGGCAGAAAAAGAAGCTGCTCAAAAAGAAGCAACCAAAAGAAAGGCCGCCCGGGAAGCAGCAGCGCAAGAAGCTGCACAAAAAGAAGCACTTGCCAAGGAGGCTGCAGAAAAAGAAGCTGCCCAAAAAGAGGCTGCGGAAAGACAGGCCGCCCAAGAAGCTGCTGAACGCGAAGCCGCGGAGCAAGAAGCAGCCAAAAAAGAGGCGGAACAGCGAGCAGCCGAACGAAGAGCCGCAGAACTGCAGGAAGCAGCTCAAAAAGAGGCAACCGAAAGAAAGGCCGCCCAAGAAGCTGCCGAACGGCAAGAAGCGGAACGAAAAGCAGTCGAATTGCAGGAGGCAGCTCAAAAGGAAGCTGTAGAACAGAAAGCTGCCCAAGAAGCAGCAGAGAAAGAAGCCGAGCAACGAGAAGCGGAACGAAAAGCAGTCGAATTGCAGGAAGCAGCAGCTCAAAAAGCTGCACAGGAAGCAGCCGCAGAGAAAGTGGCTACCGAAAGGGAAGTCCAAGAAAAAATTGTGCAAGAGGGGGAACCGGTTACAGAAAACGAGGCTGAAAAAATAGAAGCTGTCGACCTGGCTCCGCTACCCCCGAGGTTTGCAAAAGACGGTTCCGTCATGAAGGCCGGATATTACGTCATCGTGGGTACGTTCAATACAATGGCCCAGGCAGAAGCGGAAAAAGCGCGATTAAGCAACCTCGAGTATTATACCGCAATAGGCCTGAAGGAGGGCGACGATACGTTCTATCTCTACGTAGACTACGACGATGTAAACGACGACGCCAAAAAGCGATTGCGAGCGCATAACTTAGACCCGAACTTTAGAAAGGCTTACCTGTTGGAGGTCGATTAATTACGAAAATTTAAAATAAATCAAGAAACCCCTGCCACTCTGGCGGGGATTTTTGTTTAGGGGTATTTGAGTGAGAAAAGAGATATAAACTTTTTAAAATTGGAAGTATTATTCGGTTACGAGCGTGTTGCTTGCACCAGCAGGTGAACTCTATAGCCCAAAATTCAAAGACAAGGATTCGCCCATAGCTGTTACCAAAGTGGACTACCCGGAACTAAACGAACAAGGGAGTCTGTTTTAAAATTATCTACTACTTCCTTACCCTCATTACATAATTACCGTGTATTTATAACTTAGTGTATAACAATTTGTTAAGCGCTAATATTAGCCAGTACATGGGAAACTTCGTTATATGTGTATGATATTATACTATATCAATTATAAGAACATATAAAATGGGTGAAATTAAAGTAATAGTTATTGCGGCGTTTATCTTTATCGTAGTGCAAACTCTAATCTCAAATCTTTTGGAAATGGAGAGGATTCCAATGATGACCAACTTTTTTAAGATTGTAATTCCGACAATTTTGATTATGGAAATTTTTAGAATGGAGCAAAGAGGGCGACGCAAATAGTAGAGGTAGACTTCCGAAAAGTGTGTTCAAAACTATTTTAGCAGTATGAAGAGTGTATAGGATATATTCCATAAGTTTGGATTATATCCAATATTTGATGATCCTATATCGAAATTACGATCTGAAAATAATCCGGCTACTGCTAAAGGAAATAGGTGCGCATAGGTACGAGCAAGCATTAAAGAATATGCAGGTCAAGAACCAAAAGCCGCTAGGTATGAAGGGTTTCTACTTGGAGGCTAACGAATACTATTTGAAATTGTGCTATATGTACCCTAGTAGGTACGTAATAAAGATTATGGATGTAGACCGCTTCGAGAATGTACCCGTGCAGGGTTGGGAACGCGTGAAGGTGGAGCGTTGAAACTATATCGTTGGATTAATTATATTTGATGCTATGGATATAGAATCGATTGAAGCATTTTTCAAAACCTCGGTATATGGTCAAATAATCATCGGTGCATTAGGAAGCGGCATTATAGTAATAATTGAAAATATTGTAAAATCGATTAGAAAAACCGGGAAAAGGTCTAATGGCTTTGGAGGAAATAGAAAAATGTTTGTAGAAATGATGGTCTTAAATCCTAAATTTTTAGAATATTCGAAATTTATGGCTACCATAAAGATTATCGTAGCCATAGGGGTGTACATAGTATCTATGTTGGAAAGAAACTCTTTTTACTTTACCTTATTCATATCAGTATCATCTTTCTATCTTCTCTATGGAGCAATCCTGGAAACACACAGTTGTCATATAGCAATGCTAAGGTTAGTGGGTATATATAATGATGAAAATAAGGAAAAGTTTGTCGGGACAATGCTAGATGATTTGAGTGAATTAAATGATAAGGAAAGAACAGATTTAGAGACTCATCGCAAAGAATCCGACTCGTAGACGGCTATCATCATCTCGGCCTCGTAAAGCCTTTCCTTTAGATCGTCGTTCTCTTTTTTAAAGTCCATCCTTAGCCGTTCGACCTCATCCCTTACCTTTTGTAGTTCATCTTGCGTTACGTCCGTAGACGGCGTGAAAAGGGAATAGGCGGCAAGGCATAGACTGATTACGGATACGGCTATCGGTATCCAATGGGTTTTTAACCGTTGCCTATTAAGTTCGTTGGATAGGGCTAGGTTCTCTTCTTGTAGCTTGCTTTTCCTTTGTTCTTGCCGGGCTAACCTTTCGGCTTCTACGTCCGCTTCTAAATCGCTTTCATACATGTTGACGAAGCCGCCGGCATCAATTAAGTCCTTTGTAAAATCTGTTGAACTCCATATAGGCGAAGGTTTTACCTGACTAAATTGTATATGTCGTAGAATTTCCCATACCATTTCATCTAGCACGTCTCTAAAATGAGCCCTTGACGGCATATCACGACCGAATGAATCAAATAGTTGGTTGAAGTCTAAAATTTGGAAATACAGTCCAAATATATTTTAGTACACTATCCTTCGACTTAGCCCTTTCGAATGCTTCAATAGTGTTCTTTAATTCCAAGTCAAAGATAACAATGAAATAGGGGTCGTATAACTCGCTCACCAAATTTGGTGAGTCTGATTATCAGTAGGTTAATAGCGTTGAATAGGTATCAGTTTAGAAAAATTATAATATCAATAATATTTATAGTAAATTTGATTTTAATAATCAAAAACTATAATTATGAATTTAGCTAGTAATTTACAACATGGAACGGATTACATTGAGAAAATGAACGCCTTTAAAACTAAGATTGACGAATTACAAGAAAGAAGCGAATACGCTTTCGATGTAGATTCAGTCTTTTTCCTGCACACGTTTAGAGGTAATAATCGGGTTAATCTAGAATTACGGGATAAGCACTTGCCGGATGTGGTAAGGAAAGAGATTATTGCAGTATTTACCGAAGTGTGGAATTAAGCCTTACGAACCTTTTGAACCGTAGATAGTCCAACTCCTGTTAGCTTCATCGTATTGTGTAGAGATTGCCTTTTTTTAAGGTGCTTACCTACATCGGGGTATTTGGATAGGAAATCCGCCGTTGATTCCTTTGAGCCCTGTACACGGCCTTTAATTGCACCTTTGGCCTTCGCTAACGCTATGCCATCCCTTCGCCTATCTAGCATGCTAGCCCGTGAGCGGATATATCAGCTATAACGGAAATGATGTGCTTAAAGGCCCGATTTATCTTTAAATTTATTATAGACTTTTTACCCAACCTATCAACCTTCAATATGATACTTACATAGTCACGTCTCCAAGAGCTACGTGGAATTTTCAAAGTAGAATATTTTCGAATCGTACAATCCCAAAACAGAAAAAGAGCTAAACACCTTATCTTGAAGGGTTTAACTCTTTGCATCTGTGGTGCCTCCAGGAATCGAACCAGGGACACATGGATTTTCAGTCCATTGCTCTACCAACTGAGCTAAGGCACCAATACTTCACTATTTTAATTTTTTCCGCGCCTCCAGCCCTACTTCGACTTCGCTCAGTACAAGCTACTTCGAGAGAACCAGGGACACATGGATTTTCAGTCTCCCGACACTTCGGGACTCTACCAACTGAGCTAAGGCACCAGCCCTTAAAGGGGTGCAAATATAATTTCAAATTTAGGATATCCAAACAAAAACAGATAAAAAAGCATGGGTTTCTTTTTCAATTTATAATCTTTGTACCATGAACTTAATTATCGATGCAGGAAATACTTTGGTCAAGTACGCGGTGTTTGACAAAGAAGACCTAGTCTTTAGGCAGCAAACCAGCATGGAAGAGGTGCTGTTGACGGCAAAAAAAATATGCGATGACCACCCTAGAATAGAATGGTGTATCGTCTCTTCGGTAAACACCTTGGATGAGAAGATCCTACTGCTGCTATCCGTTTTTTGTGAGGTTATTCATTTGAACGCAACTACGCCGACGCCTTTCAAGAATTCGTATGCGAGTCCGCATACACTTGGTGTCGATCGCATAGCCTTGGCCACCGCGGCTTTCTACCATAATCCCAATGGCAATACCTTGGTCATCGATGCCGGTACCTGCGTCACCTATGACATGGTCAACGATTATGGCGAGTATTTGGGAGGCGCGATATCCATGGGGTTACGAATGCGCTATCGGGCACTTCACGAGCAGACGGCTCGATTACCGTTATTGGAACCGGGAGAACTCTTTGATTTTATCGGCAATACCTCCGAAACCAGTATACAGAGCGGCGTCTTGAATGGCCTACAACATGAGATAGATGGGTTTATCAACCAATATAAATCGCGGTTCGTAGATTTAACAGTTATTTTAACAGGTGGCGACGCCCAATTTTTGTCTAAACGACTAAAAAATACCATATTTGCGGATTCCAATTTTCTCCTGAAAGGACTGAATTATTTACTGGAATACAACAAACATTAAATGGTAAAAAATTTCATACTCGCTGTACTGAGCCTAGCAGCCACAGGTCTTTATGCTCAAGATGGTACAGGTTCCCCATATTCATATTTCGGTATTGGCGAGAATAGAGCAACAGGAGCTATAGAGAATCAAATGATGGGCGGTATCGGTGTCTACACCGATAGTATTCACGTAAATCTTCAAAACCCGGCATCCTATGGTATGTTGGGACTTAAAAGTGTTGAAAACGGCAGGCTTTCAGTCTACACCGGTGCCTTATCCCGAAATGAAGTCCGTTTAGAGAGCTTCACGGACACCCAGAGCAGTTCCTCCACAAATTTAGAGTACCTAGCGCTAGGTTTTAATTTAACCAAAGGCCTCGGAATCGGTTTCGGAATCATGCCGCTTTCTTCGGTGGGGTATAACATTGTCTCCGAAAGTACAAATGGCAGTGGCGCTACGGTTAGGGATGTATATCAAGGTGAAGGAGGAATAAATAGGGTCTTCTTTTCGGCGGGATACGAAGTATTTCGGGATTTTAGTGTAGGGGTGACCGCTAATTTTAATTTTGGCAGGATAGTGAATGAAAACGTTCAAAGCGTCGAAGATGTTCAGTTCGGGACACGGGATATCAAAGAATCGGAAATAAACGGATTGGACTTCAATTATGCGATACAGTATAATCCCATGGTTACCGAGAAACATAGACTATTTGCTTCGGTAAGAGTTAATACACAGGGAAATTTAACCTCTGAAAACAGTAGGGAAATCAGTTCTTTGTTAATATCGGAAGGCAGGACCATAGAATCGATTGACGTAAATTTGGATGCCGCAGGATTGCGAAATACCGGCATCAAGATACCGACCACGACTACCTTAGGCGTTGGTTTTGGGGAGGATAAGAAGTGGTTTTTGGTAACCGAATACAGTTTTCAGGGTTTCAAGGATTTTTCCAACGAATTTTTGGAAGATGATAATGTAGCTTATCAAAACGCCAGTACCGTCTCCTTGGGCGGCTTTTATATTCCGGATTATGACGCTTTCAATGGGTATCTAAAACGGGTGACCTACAGGGCCGGGATGCGTTTTGGCAATACTGGAATGGTCGTGAATACCAAGGAAATTAAAAATCTTGGCATAACTTTTGGAGTTGGACTACCACTCGGTAGAAGTTTGCCCAACATCAATATCGGTTTCGAATTGGGGAGAAGGGGAACATCCACCGCAGACTTGGTCGAAGAAAATTATGCGAAAATCAATGTAGGATTCTCATTTAATGATCTTTGGTTCCGAAAAAGAAAAATAAATTAGTATTTTAACCCCCTAAAACAAAACAGATGAAAACGAAATTTTACTTCGCCGCGATAATGATCGTGGGTCTTATTGGAGTAAGCGGTGCACAAGCTCCGAACCCGGAATGTAACACGAACCTTTCTATTTTTGTAGAACACGCAAAGGTTAAAAACTACGATGCGGCCTATACGCCCTGGAAAATGGTTTATGATCAATGCCCAACGCTCAATTGGGCGACTTTCGCCTACGGAGAACGTATCCTGAAAGACAAAATTAAAAAATCATCGGGTGCTGAAAAAGATGGCTTTATCAAAGATTTGTTAGCGCTTTACGAGGCGAGTCCGAAAACATTTCCTAAAAAGGCCAAATTAGCTCCGAATATTATCGATGTTGTAATGCTCAAGCGTGAAAACGATATGATTTCCGACGAGGAGATTTACAGTGAGTTGGGTAGGGCCTTCAAAGAGGATGAGCCGAACTTTAAAGATCCAAGAGCTTTATACCTTTATTTTTCTACGTTAGTTGACCTCAATAAGGCTGGTAAAAAAGATTTGCAGGAAGTATTTGATGTGTATGACGAGGTAACGGATAAGATAACCGTCGAGAATGAGAAGTTGACGGCTAAAATTGCCGAGCTGTTGCCAAAGGAAGAGGCCGGTACCTTAACCGCCAAAGAGAAAAAAATCTTGAGTGCGGCGAATACGAATTCCGGTTCTTTCGGTAAAATCGAAGGTAGCATTGATGCCAAACTCGGTCCTCTCGCCGATTGTAGCAACTTGATTCCACTTTACGAAAAGACTTTTGAACAAAACAAGGACAATGTTAAATGGGTAAAGAGAGCTGTAGGCCTCATGTTCAACAAAGAATGTACAGACGACCCTATGTTTAGTAAAATGGTGGAAGTACAGGCGCAATTAGATCCATCGGCAGATGCTTATGTGTATCTAGGTACGTTGAAAATGAAGAATGGCGATACAAGTGGAGCACTGGCTGATTTCGATAAGGCGTTGGAACTGGAAACCGACGGTAAGAAAAAATCTAAAATTGCTTACAAGGTTGCCGTTACCAATAGAAGAAAGGGTAGCAATGCAACTGCGAACAAGTATGCACAGAAAGCGATTGCCGCTAATCCGGCTAATGGTAGGGCATATCTATTGATCGCAGGGCTTTATGCCAATAGTGCCAACCAATGTGGTAGTACTACATTTGAAAAGCGTGCCATTTATTGGAGAGCTGCCGATATGGCCCGTAAGGCCGGTAGGGTAGATCCTTCAATCGGTAGTTCGGCGAACAAGGCCGTTTCCAGTTATAACGAACGGGCTCCTAGTAAAGAAATGATTTTCGAAGCTGGTATGGCCGGTAAAACCGTATCCTTTAGTTGTTGGGTAGGTGGTAGCGTAAAAGTGCCCAATCTATAAGATGTACAATAAAATAAATAATTACAAGAGCATTGCCTTATTCTGTACGGCAATGCTCTTTTTTTCTTGTCAAGATCAGTATGTGAGGGTAGGCGATGAAGCCATACCCACTATTTATCCCCAAGGTATTGCAGAGAACTTTGAACTTACGTATACGGAGTCTAAGGAGCCGCTCACGGCAGAGGCGGTAGACTCATCAGAGGTCATTGCCGTGCTTTCGAGTGTGTTGAGTAAGAATTTTGACAACCTCCAATTTCCGTATAAGACCTTTCCCAAAGGCCTCACGGTAGACCTGTTTGACGACCAAGGAAACAAAAATACCATCGTCGCCGATTACGGTATTATTTATTCTGCAACGAATTTGATAGATTTACAGGGTAATGTGGTGGTGTTGACCAATGATGGGAAAAAACTGGAAGCCCCACAATTGTACTACGATCAGACGAACGAGTGGATTTTTACCCAGCAAAAGTTCAAGTTTACCAACCCCGAAGATGGCACCATTATGGACGGCGAGGGCATGGATTTTGCGAAGGATATGAGTATTTTTAATGCCCACAGAACCTATGGCCTAATGACCATCAAGGAAGAAACCAAAGAGACGAAAGCCGATGATTAAAATTTTACGTTATACCGAATATGTTTACCTCATTATCGCGGGCTTTTCTTTATACCGAATTTTCACCGATTGGAGCGTAGATCGCAACAATGCATACCTATTTCTTTTTTTTGCCGTAGTATCTATAGGGATGTTTCTTTTCAGGAGAAATTACCGAAGAAAGTTCGAGCAACGCAAACGCGATAACGAACAATAACCGTGGACCCATCCATCATCATCATCGTTTTGTCATTGGTCTTTTCGGCCTTTTTTTCCGGCATGGAAATCGCTTTTATTTCCGCGAATAAAATCCATATCGAAATAGAGAAAAAGCAGGACGGCTTCTTGGCTAAAGTACTATCGCGTTTAACGAAAAAACCGTCTAAATTCATCGCGACCATGTTAATCGGCAATAATATTGCCTTGGTGATTTACGGGTTTTTTATGGGGGAGTTGCTCATGAACTTCTTTAATGACATGGGACCATCCTCTAACAGTTTCGTTCAGCTGTTGCTTACCGATTTTAGTTTATTGACCCAGACTATTATTTCTACCTTGATCATACTTTTTACAGCGGAATTTCTTCCAAAGGTGCTGTTTCAAATCTATTCGAACACGCTTTTAAAAGTACTGGCGGTGCCGGCCTACCTCTTTTATATCCTGTTTTCCTTTATTTCCGATTTTATTATTAAAATCTCGGATATCATCCTGAAGGCCTTTTTTAGGACCGAGGGCGACGAGGTACAATTGGCCTTTAGCAAGATAGAACTGGGCGATTACATTACCGAACAAATGGAAACCATCGAAGAGGAAGATGAGGTGGATTCGGAAATACAGATTTTTCAGAATGCGTTGGAATTCGCCGAGGTAAAAGCAAGGGAAGTCATGATTCCCAGAATTGAGATTACCGCCGTAGAGTTGCACGAAACTCCGAAAAACCTGACCAAACTGTTCTCCGATACCGGCTATTCCAAGATATTGATCTATAAGGATACCATTGATGATATCATCGGCTATGTGCATTCGTACGAGCTCTTTAAAAAACCGAAGACCATTAAGAGCATCTTGTTACCGGTCGAGTTCGTTCCCGAAACCATGCTGATACAGGACTGTCTGAACCTATTGGCAAAAAAACGAAAAAGTATTGCCGTAGTGTTGGATGAATACGGAGGTACTTCCGGAATCATGACGGTCGAGGACATTATCGAGGAATTGTTCGGTGAAATCGAGGATGAGCACGATAGTACCGATCTTGTTGAGGAGCAATTGGCTGAAAATAAGTACCGGCTTTCGGCCAGATTGGAAGTAGATTACCTCAATGAGACCTATAAGTGGGAGCTCCCCGAAAGCGATGAATATGAAACCTTGGGCGGACTCATAGTAGGTGAAACCGGTGAGATTCCTGAACAGGAAACAGAAATTACCATCGATAAGTTCAAATTCAAGGTTTTGGAGGTCTCCAGTACTAAAATCGATTTGGTATCCGTTGAAATCATAGACAACGAATAGCTGTAAAATTTGAGGTTAAGGCTGCCGATAAGGCACCTATCTTCTGCATATCGCTCTCTCAGATCACGCCATTTCATCCCAACTTCCCTCTCAAGCCCTGAACGTGGTGTATCCATCACATATAAGCAGGTGGTAAAGCCTTTATTAATTGAAAAGAAAGTAGTAATTTCGCAAACTGATTTTAAACATACCATACCATGGCAATTTTAGAGAATATTAGAAAGCGCACCACCGTATTGATTTTGATTATCGGCTTGGCGCTTTTCGCATTCGTAATTTCAGGCGTTTTCACTGCCGATGGGCTTTCGGGACAAAAGGTGGGGTCGACGGTGGCAGAGATCAACGGCGAGGAAATTCCGATCGATGCATTTCGCCAAAAAGTCGATAACCAACAGCGTAATTCCGCTCCAGGCACCTCTACCATGCAGGTCGTGAACCAAGTGTACGACCAAGAAGTCAAAAATGCCATTTTAGGACAGCAGTTCGAAGATCTTGGTGTGAATATCGAAGAGGATCAGATCATCAATTTTCTGAAAACTACCGGATATGCCCAAAGCCCTGAATTTCAAAATTCGAATGGTGTTTTTGATGAAAACGTTTTCCGTAATGCCGTAGCCTCATGGAAGGCTAGCGAACCGCTGCGTTATGACAGTTGGTTACAGACCGAAAAAGCCATTATTCAAGCGGCCAAAGAGCAGACTTATTACAATTTGATCAAAGCTGGTGTTGGCGCCACGCTCAAGGAAGGGGAATTGGATTACCGCTTGGCGAACGAGAAGATGGATATTAAATATGTGCGTGTGCCCTATACCTCTATTCCGGATAGTACCGTTACCGTTACCAAGGAAGAGATTGCAGCCTACATCGACGCCCATAAAGACGAATACGAACAGGAAGAGGCCAGGGACATTCAGTTCGTCTATTTTGAAGAGAAGCCATCTGAGACCGATGTAAAAGCCGTAGAGGACGAGATTGCCAAATTATTGGATGATACCGTCGAGTACAATTCGAACACAAGTCAAAACGATACGATCAGCGGATTTAGAAATGCTACGGATATCGCAGCATTCATCGATAGACATTCCGATATTAAATTCGATACCATCTACAAGCCCAAAAATCAACTGTCTCCGCTTTATGCCGATACCTTAATGACCTTACAACCTGGTGAAATGTACGGACCGTATCGCGATGGCGATTACTTTAAGGTTTCGAAAATGGTGGCGCGAAAGCCCAATGGCTCCGTAAAGGCGAGTCATATCTTGTTAGGTTATGAAGGTGCACAAAGTGCAAATCCAGATGTAAAACGAACGAAGGAAGAGGCCGAGGCAAGAGCCAAGGAACTTTTAAGAACCGCGAAAAAAGGGGATACTACCTTTATCGAGCTGGCAAGGAAACATTCCGATGGACCTTCTGCTGCTAACGGAGGGGATTTAGGGTATTTTCAGGAAGGTGCGATGGTACCTACTTTCAATGATTTCGCATTCGGAAACCCAAAGGACGCCGTAGGAATGGTCGAGACCGATTTTGGGTTTCATGTTATCAAGATAGACGACAAGCAGGACATCGTTCAAATCGCCACTTTGGCAAGAGAGGTTGAGACCTCGGAAGAAACGAGCAATAAACTGTTTACCGATGCTACGAACTTCGAGCTTCAATCCATTGAAACCGAAACGCCGTTTTCCGACTTCGCAAAAGAGAAGGAGTACACCATTCGTCCCGTGAACAAAATCAAGGCCATGGACGAAAATCTCCCGGGCCTATCCGCACAACGTAATATTGTACAATGGGCATTTAACCCAGAAACCGAATTAGGCGAAATCAAGCGTTTTAACATCAATAATGGCTATGCGGTAGCTCAGTTGACCGGTGTATATGAAAAGGGCGTTATGGGTGTTGAGGATGCCTCGGCCAGCGTGCTTCCTAAAATCAGAAAAGAGCGTAAGGCTGCGCAGATCATCGGGGCGAATCAAGGCAAGTCTTTGGAAGATTTTGCAAAGGATAATAATGTTTCCGTTTCCAACGCCTCGGCACTTACCGTTAAATCTCCAACGATTCCAGGTGCCGGTAGCGAGCCTGCTGTCGTAGGTACGGCTTTCGCTATGAACGAAGGAGATACTTCGGGCTTGATCGAAGGGTCTACAGGTGTGTTTATGTTGACTGTGACCAAAAAGGAGGCTCCCGTACCTTTGGAGAACTACAGTACCTATGCCAACGCAATTAAAACAGCCAACGTCGGAAAAGTAAATACCGCTGTTTATCAAGCGCTAAAAGAAAATGCGACTATCGAGGATAAAAGAAAAACCTTTTACTAGAGGTATTGTTATAAGATCATTTTGGAATAGGGTACGACATCGTCGTACCCTTTCTTTTTAAAGTAGTTTGGCGTATCTGAATTCCCGGCCGCCAGTACGAAGTCCCCGCCCCAGGCACCTAGGCTTTTGATCGCCCCAGGAAAATCAGGGAATAATCGTTCCTTCACCATCGGAAGATCCAAAGTTTTGCCGATCAATAGCTCATGTCGCGTCATGAGGTTTTCAAATTCAGCCATCTCCGTACAGGACAGCAAGGCTATGGTAAGATCGGAAACGGTTTTTACCAACTCGGTTTTCACGAAATTGCGGCTACGATAGCGTGCAATGCCTTCTCTGCTGTTCTGTTTTTGATTTAAATGGATAAAGTATAGTTCGTTTTTAAACGGAGGATCGAAAACAACTTCCTTGACTTCTGGTCGGTCGTTTTTCAATCGGTATAGAATAGGTGCGTCGTGTTTTGCGCAAGCAATATCGTAGCCACTTCCGGAAAAGGAATTCCATAACAGTGAATACGCGTCAATTTGTGCCCATTGTGCGATATTATTGATAAGGGTAGAGGAGGAGCCAAGGCCCCAGTCTTGTGGGAAATCCAAATGTGTTTCTACGCGATAGCCTTTTCCGTCATTCAAAAATGATGGGTTCAGTTTTTGCGCTTCGAAAAGAATTTTACCCAAGGTTCCCGCCGTAGCATCTGCTTTTTGAGTTGAAGAACTCCCCGTTGATCGAAACGTGTTCAAATCAAAATCAGCTTCAAACCATACGCTGCCAGCGTGATCAAAACTCCTCCAGTTTACTCTTGATTTTGACTGCTCCGTAACAGTCAACGATTGCCCGTAGGTCGTTGGTAGGGCAAGGCCATAGGCACCATCCAGAATGGCATATTCGGCAGTGAGCAAGAGTTTGCCGTTGCTATAGAGCTCTTTTGACTTCATTCCTCAATATGGGTCTGTAAAATCTCTCTTGATGAATCCTCAAGGAAAGCTCGAATCAATTTACGTCGATGAATAATCAGCTCAGCAAGGTGCTTCGTGGTCAAATTACCGGTACGCAGCCAAATAATTTTTGGCGGGCTTCCGTAAAGCGTATTGAACTCTAAAAAATCGCGAGCTATTTTCTTAATAAGCCGGAAAGAGATATTTTGATCGAACAATAATTTCAAGAGGCAATATTTATTTTGAATTCCCGCATTGCCGCATAAGTCAAACAGGCATTGATTTGATTTTCGTTCAGTACGGGAAAATCTTTGATTATCGCCTCTTTGTCCATACCGTTGGCCATCCAGTTCAAAATGTCATAAACAGATATGCGAGTTCCTTTAATTACAGGTTTTCCGAATCTTTTTTCCAGATTGATTTCGATGTATTTTTCTATCTGATTCATGAAAGATGAATAACTGATTCAAGTAAAGGTACAAAATTGTCAAACAGCTTAATGTAGGGATATGAAAGCTTAGAGACTGTTTAGAAATATCTCGCTTATTTTCTTAGGGCCTCTTTTTGCGCCTTATTTCGTTAACCCCGAGCCTTCGGGGTTGACCGTCCGCCAAGGGCGGATGCTCAAAAATTTTGCCTCATAATGCATCAAAAATAGACCATAACTCCCGATGCTTCGGGACTAACGACATATTTCCAAACAGTCTCTTAATTATTACGTAAATTTTCAAAAGCAGCGACCACCGAACTATGCGTCACGGTGTTTTTCTTGAAGTAATTGGTCAACTCCTTTTTTTCGACTTCCGTTGCACCCAGTTGGTTTAGAATATTCAACAAGTGCATTTTCATATGCCCTTCCTGTATTCCGGTAGTGACCAGTGAGCGAAGAGCGGCAAAATTTTGCGCCAAACCTGCCACGGCGACGATTTGCATCAATTCGGGTGCCGAGGGTTTTCCTAAAATTTCCAGGGCAACTTTCACCAAAGGGTGCAGACTCGTGAGACCACCAACAGTGCCGAGGGCAAGTGGTATTTCCATCCAAAAGTAAAATTGGCCATTTTCGATTCTCGCATGGGTTAGGCTGGTATATTTTCCATCTTTGGAAGCATAGGCATGAATTCCCGCCTCAACGGCCCGAAAATCGTTACCCGTGGCCAACACAACGGCATCTATCCCGTTCATGATTCCTTTGTTGTGCGTTACGGCTCGATGCGGCTCCGCTTGTGCGATTTGAACGGCACGGACCATCTTTTGAGCAAATTCCTCCGGTGAGACCGCACTACTTTTGAGCTCGGATACCGGACAGCTTACTTCTGCCCGTACCAGGCAATTGGGCACATAATTACTGAGGATACTCATGACAACCTCAATATTCCTCTCTGCCTCTGTGAAAGGGGTATAGTGCTGTGCCTCATTTTTTAAGGTCTTGGCAAACTGCTCTAAGCAGGAGTTGATAAAATTGGCGCCCATGGCATCCAAAGTCTCGAAGGTACAATGCAATTGGTAGTACCCTTGCACATCATTTGTTTTGTCCCTAAGCTCGATATTGGTTATCCCACCGCCACGCTTGACCATGTTCGCGGTAAGTTCGCTAGCATCTTCTCCTAACCGGGGTTTGATCTTTGTAAAAAATTCCCATAGTTTACTGCTATCCCCGTCAAAAATAAAATGGACTTGCCCTATTTTTTCGGTGCCGAGAATGGTTGTTTTAAATCCGCCCCGATCTTTCCAGAATTTGGCAGCCTTACTGGCCGCCGCGACCACCGAACTTTCTTCGATGGTCATAGGTATCGTATACAGTTGGTCGTTGATCAGAAAATTCGGGGCGACTCCGAAGGGCAAATAATGGTTGGTAAGGGTGTTTTCGATAAATTCATCATGCAAGCGCTGTAGCTTCGAATCGGAGTTCCAATAGCTTTTGAGAAGCGCCTTGGCGGCATTCGGGTCTTGGGTGAAATTAGTAGTTACCCACTCTATTTTTTCGTCTTTGGTCAGCTTGGAAAATCCTTGAACGGACTTGCTCATCGGGAGTTGGTTTTTGAACCGTAAAGATAATGATTCGCGTGAATTTCATGATATGCTCTTGATTTCTGGTTATGGCAAGGATTTTGACGATAAAGTTTAATTATTCGTAAAATAATCAGTAAACTTGAAAGAATGAACCAATATGTATCATTAATGAGAAAGACACTGCTTCCCCTACTATGTATAGTCGCTTTTATTTCCTTTGCGACAGCGCAAAAAAAGCAAATTACGGTCGAGGAAATCTACAACGGAGCGTTCCGAACCGAAGGTATGGATGCTTTACGATCCTTAAAAAACGGGAAACAGTACACCATACTTAATCGCAATAGATCTGATCGCACCACTGCAATCGATAAATACGATTACAAAACGCAGAAAAAGGTCGAGACGGTGCTTTCGTCGGCCGATTTAGAGGCAATCGACAACTTTGAATCCTATGCGTTCAATGCCGATGAAACCAAGATTTTATTGGCCACGGAACTGGAGGATATCTACCGGCGTTCCAAACTGGGAGTCTATTATGTGTACGATATCGCTACAAAGACCTTGACCAAAATATCCGATTCCAAAATTCAGGAACCCACTTTATCACCTGATGGAAAACAGGTGGCCTATGCAAGCGATAATAATCTTTACCTATTCGATATACAATCGAAAACGGCAAAGCCGATAACCACCGATGGTGAAAAGAATAAGATCATCAATGGGATTACCGATTGGGTATATGAAGAGGAATTTGCCTTTGTAAGGGCATATGATTGGAATTCGGATGGTTCAAAAATCGCATATCTCCGGTTCGATGAAACCGATGTACCTCAATTTTCAATGGATGTCTTTGGCACCGGATTGTACCCGACGGAGGAGGAATTCAAGTACCCAAAGGCCGGGGAGGAAAACGCAACGGTAAGCCTTCATCTATATGATGTAGCTTCGGGAACGAGCGCCGAAGTCGATTTGGGGAATGCTTACTATGTACCTCGTATCAAATGGATGAACCATCCGAATTACCTGAGCGTACAAACTTTAAATAGGCACCAAAACCATCTGAAACTGCTGGAAGTAAACGCCAAAGACAATTCCGTTTCATTGCTCATGGAGGAGAAAGATGATGCCTATATTGACATAACGGACAACCTGACGTTTCTGGCCGACGATAGTTTTATCTGGACAAGCGAAAACGATGGCTTTAACCATATATACCTGTACGACAGCGATGGCAATTTGATGAATCAAATTACCAAGGGCGAATGGGAGGTGACCGACTACTACGGCTATGATCAGAAAAACGATAAGGTGTATTACCAATCTACGGAGAACGGATCTATAAATCGCGACGTGTATTCCATAAGCAGTAGTGGCAAGAACAAGAAAAGACTCTCGGAACGTGAAGGACAGAACTCCGCCGATTTTAGTGCCGATTTTTCGAATTATATCAATACGTTTTCCAGTGCAAGCACTCCATTCGAGTATACCTTGCACTCTTCTTCAAATGGTAAAAAACTCAAGAACATTACGACCAACGATGCGCTTCTCGACAAGTTAAAAGGGTATGAGATGAGTCCCAAAGAGTTTTCAACGATCAACATCAACGGGAACGATCTGCACATGTACATGATCAAACCCGCGAATTTCGACCCCAATAAGGAATATCCATTATTGATGTTCCAGTATAGTGGCCCAGGATCACAACAGGTGTCTAATCGTTGGATGGGTGCCAATGACTATTGGCATCAGATGTTGGCATCTGAAGGCTATGTGATTGCCTGTGTAGACGGCCGTGGTACGGGTTTTAAGGGAGCTGATTTTAAAAAGAGCACTTATATGAATTTGGTGAAGTATGAGACTGAAGACCAAATTGCTGCGGCTCGGAAATTAAGCGAACTACCTTATATAGATGAGGAAAGAACAGGTATTTGGGGCTGGAGCTTTGGGGGACATATGAGCACCAATGCGCTGTTGAAGGGTAGCGATGTTTTCGAGATGGCGATTGCCGTGGCTCCGGTAACATCATGGCGTTTTTATGACACCATTTATACGGAGCGCTTTATGCGAACCCCAGCCGAAAACCCCTCGGGTTATGATGACAACTCCCCCTTTAATTATCCGGAAAAATTGCAGGGTAAATACCTTTTGGTACATGGCTCGGGCGACGACAATGTGCATTTGCAGAATACTATGCGTATGGTCGAAGCCTTGATCCAGGCGAACAAACAATTCGAGTGGGCTATTTATCCCGATAAGAACCATGGCATTTATGGTGGAAATACTCGGATACATCTATTTAATAAAATGACCGATTTTATCCATGAAAATCTCGGAAAAGAAGTCGAGGGCAAAACCAGTATTACCGATCAGGCAGGACCGATCAAAGGATAAATCAAAATACAGCTAACCAAAACCAATAATACTATATGTCCGATATTATAAATCCTCAAGAAGGTAAAATTAAATTTAGTCACCCAAAGGGGTTGTATGTTTTGTTTGCCTCTGAAATGTGGGAGCGTTTTAGTTATTATGGTATGCGTGCCATACTTATTCTGTTTATGACCACGGATATGGCGGCCGAGGGCCTTGGCTTAACTACTGAAACAGCGGGTGCCGTGTATGGCCTTTATACAGCTTCAGTCTATTTAATGACCTTACCGGGTGGCTGGTTGGCGGATAATATTTTTGGGCAGCGAAAGGCTGTTTTTTATGGGGGAGTGCTTATTATGATAGGGCACTTAGTTCTTGCGATACCGGGATCGCCGGCAATATTTTTTACAGGTTTGGGTTTTGTTGCTTTGGGAACAGGTTTGCTGAAAGGAAACATAAGTACTTTAGTAGGCGAGCTTTACGAAAATGAGGATGGTGCCAAGCGTGATGCCGGATTTTCTATTTTCTATATGGGAATCAACTTGGGGTCCTTTTTTGGGCAAATATTCGTCCCGCTTTTAGCGGAGTACAATTGGCATTTAGGCTTCGGGCTTGCTGCAATCGGCATGTTTTTCGGCTTAGTTGCTTACAGGGTGTTTGCACCGAAATATCTTGAGAATATTGGAATGGAACCAAAGGTTAAATCGGTGCCCAAGACAGGTAAGTCAAATATGTCGATCACCTATGGAATAATTGCCTTTATAATTACATTGATATTTATTCTACAGTATTTCAATTATATTGATGTTACTACCGCTACCGGTATTGCCGAAGCTCTTGGCATTATCATTGTTACAATTACCATGGGGTATTTCGCCAATATTCTTTTTAATGGGGGATTATCTCTCCTAGACAAGAAAAAGGTATTCGTAATATTTATTCTTTTCGTAGGGATAGCCATTTTCTGGTCTGGCTTTGAACAAGCAGCATCTTCGTTAAACTTATTCACTAGAGATTTCACGGACCGTTTTATTTGGGGATGGGAAATGCCTGCGGGTATGCTACAATCCTTTAACTCAGGTTTTATAATCATATTTGCCCCAATTGTTGGAGCACTTTGGGTGAGATTAGCTGCAAGAAACATCAATGTGCGTACCCCCATTAAATTTGCCATCGGATTGATATTACTTGCATTGGGTTTCTGGGTCATGGTTGAAGCTGCACGGGTTGCAGCTAGTGGAGCCAAGGCAGGTATGTTCGCATTAATTCTAACGTATTTCTTGCATTCTATCGGGGAGTTGACTATTAGTCCGGTTGGTTTAAGTGCTACGAGCAAATTATCTCCAAAAAAATATTTAGGACAGATGATGGGTATTTGGTTTGTTGGTGCTGCTTTAGGCAACTTAATTGCGGGCCTAATCGGAGGTAATTTTGATCCAGAAAATGTTCTAGAAATGCCAAATATATTCCTTAACGTAGTATGGGTATCTGTTGGGGCTGGTCTGATATTTTTTGCTGCAAGTCCATTTATCAAAAAATGGATGGGAGATGTTACTTGAGAGATTTTAGCGTCAAACTATTCAAAATAATAAGCTCCCTTTTCGCCTGTGTAGTGAAAAGGGAGTTTTCTATTTAGACAGGTTTGCTTCCAGCGGGCTGCGTAACTTCGGAAATTGCTCCCATCGGCTATGATCCGTTTGGGGCGTAGCGAATCGATAAGCCGTTCTAGATTTATTTGGGGAGATTCAGTTAGGAGCAGATAATCGATAGGTGTTTGTGGATAGACTCCCGTACTATCGATAATCAGTACTGAATTGTTTTTCCATTTGTAGCTGTTCGAAAGCGGTTTGTTATTGATGGAAGCTATGCGCTCAGCGGTTCGGTAATCGGCTACCATACGGTCGATTTTGGAACTGTCTTTGGAAAAAACGGACAAAGCTGCGCCCGCTTGATGGAGCAGCACCGAATTGGCCGTTTGATGCAGTACCAGTAGCGCTTCCTCTTCTTTAGTTTGATAGGTAACGTACATAATATACCCTTGAAAACCGATCATCGCGACAGCCGCGACGACAGCTTTTTTGAAGGCAGGTTTGGTCAGAAAGACGAGACCGCCGATCAGAAGGCCATAGGCCAAAACCAATTGCACCGCATCAAATGAGATGTGTTGAAACACAAAGGCCTCCTGCTCGGCAACCCATGCTATGATGGTATTCATCCAACGGATTAGCATGTCGTAAAGGGTTGTTAACTGGTTGGGCAGCCTATTACAAAGGGCCAGTAGGATGACGAGTATCCCTATGCCGAAAATGATTCCCAGCGCGGGAACGATCAACAGGTTCGAGATAAAGAACAAGCCTGGGAATTGATGAAAATAATATAGACTGATCGGTAGAACGCCTGTCTGTGCAGCAATACTGACCGATAGCAATTGCCATATTTTGCGCACCACAATGTTTCGGGGGTACCATAATTGCTGTAATAAGGGGTAAATCCAAACAATGGCAAAAACAGCAGCGTAGCTCATCTGAAAACCGACCTGAAACAAGAGCTTGGGGTCGATAACCAGCAAAATAAAGAACATGCTCAACGATAGAATGTTGAAGGTGTTGCTTGGCCTGTTCAACGTCATGGCGTAGGCAACGAACGAAAACATGGTTACCGCGCGTATGATGGAGGCGGAGAATCCGGCTAGAAGGGCGAAACCCCATAACAGGCTAACGATAACAACGAGTTTTATCGTTTTTCCCGTTGGGAGTAGCTCCAAGGGTTTGAGCAGGAACTGCAGAAGTAGCAGTAAGATGCCAATATGTAGTCCCGATACCGCCAAAATATGAACGGCACCGGCATTTTTATAGTCGTTATAGGTTTCTTCGGAAATATCATTCCGTTGTCCCAATAGCAACGCTTGAATAATTGAAAGTTCTGCTTCCCCAAAATCGGCTTTCCGCAATTTGGAAATGATGTGCCGTCGCAGTGCGGCGGCCCGCCCATAAATGGTTCTGGACGTCGGCGTCACAACGACCGTTCCAGACGCCCCAACCCGCAATTGATGAAAGATGCCCAAATCTTCCATATAGGATTTATAGTTGAACTGATGCGGATTTAATGGGCCATTGACTTCCAGTAGATTACCATGTATGAACAACTCATCATCTATTTGAATTGAACTTTTTATGGTATCGGTCGGCATGCTGATCAACAATTTTCCCGTTCTATACGCACCATCAACTGCTTTGAGCGTCGCCAAGTATCTGTTCGAGAACGAAGTCGGTTTAAGTATTTCGATAACTTTGAGATGAAATACGTGGCTTCCCTCGTTGACCGTGTGTGTATAATGACTGGCCAGATTTTTAGGGTTTGCGATGGAAATGGCCAAACTACCGATGCTAATGGTAAGTAGAGCAGTAGTGAAAGCGAAGACGGGTGTTGTTTTACGGATATCCGTATAAGAAAGAAAACCTAGAATAGCTAAAAAAACCAGCGTACCTACAAGGGGCACGACAATCCCAAAACCGAAAAAGTTCCCCAAAACAATCCCGAAAACCAGAAAAAGCGTAAGTTGAATCGGGATGAAGCGGAGCAAACGCATCTTACAAGACCCTTGTGGCCTTTACGAAGGCGTAGTTCCAATACCCCTCTCGTAAAGAGGAAACGATCACACCTCTAGAACTGGAAGAATGAATGAATTTGATTTCATCGTCCTCAATGGCGACGACCATCCCCACGTGGTTGATGCCGCGCCCTCTTTTCTGGGTACTAAAAAATAAGAGGTCACCTTTCTCGACATCTTTCACGCGAACCCTTCGCCCTTCTTCGGCCATGTTGCGGGAGACGCGGGGCAGCTGCACATCATGTTCCCCAAAGGCCACATAGAGCAAGCCCGAACAATCCATTCCCTTTTTGGTGGTGCCACCGAATTTGTAGCGCACTCCGGAGTATTGTAAGGCGGTATTGATAATGTTGTCGACCTTTGAATTCGATGTTTTTTCGGCTTTGCGGGAGGCGACAGTAGGTCTAGCTGAACGACGCTCAGTTGAGGTCGCGTTGACTGAAACCGTTCTAGATTTCGATGTGCTGTAGGTCGTCTTCTTTTTGGTGCCACAGCTGGCCACCGTAAAAAGTAAAACAAGTGCTAGAAATTTTCGCATGGCACGACAGGGATTGAGCTTCCTTTCGTAGTCAAAATTATATAAAAATTTTGAAAGCAAAGGAAAACCTTAAAGACAACAGAGGAGCGTAGACCATTAGAACCCTACTTTTTCGATGTATTTCGACATCTTCTTAGGAGTGTCAAATAGCTTAAATTTCAATCGGGTAAGGCCTTATTCATCAGAAATTTCAGTACGATCGCTTAAGGTTCTGGCAATCCATTCATCTACCATATCTTCCAAAACGTTTAATGGCACGGCTCCGTTTACCAAAATCACATCGTGGAATTCACGAATATCGAATTTGTCGCCCAACTCGGTTTTGGCCTTTTCACGTAAGGCGAGTATTTTATTCATGCCCACTTTATATGCGGTTGCCTGGGCAGGCATTACAATATGGCGTTCTACCATTTTTATGGCATCGCTTTCGGCATTCGGGGTATTGTCGGTATAGTATGCAATGCCCTCTTCCCGTGTCCATTTTTTAGCATGTATTCCGGTATCGACCACCAAACGGCAGGCACGCCACAGTTCCATGGCCAAGCGTCCAAAATCGGAATAGGGGTCGCTATACATCCCCATTTCTTTGGGAATGTATTCGGTATATAATCCCCATCCTTCGGTATAGGCCGTGTAGCCGCCCATTTTTCGGAACATAGGCACGTCTTCCAATTCCTGCGACATGGCCCTTTCCATATGATGTCCTGGAATGCCCTCGTGGTAGGCCAACGCTTCCATCTGATATTTGGGCATGGCCATGATGTCGTACATATTGGCGTAATAAGTGCCGGGTCGGGAACCATCCAAGGCAGGAGCTTGGTAAAAAGCTTTTCCCGCCGATTTTTCGCGAAAAGGCTCCACTGCCTTTACAATCATATCGGCTTTTGGCTTTCTTAAAAAGAGCTCATCCAATCTACCTTTCATAGTGTCGATAAGCATTGTCGCCCTTTTCATATAAGCCTCACGGCCTTCTTTGGTATCGGGATAATAGAATTGCTTGTCCTCTTTCATAAACTTAAAGAAGTCCTGTAAACTTCCCTTAAAACCGACGTTCTCTTTAATAGCGTTCATTTCGGCATGAATACGCTTTACTTCCGAAAGACCAAGCTCATGAATCTCATCGGCGGTCATGCTTGTTGTGGTGGTTCTGGCAAGTGCATTGTCGAAATAGTCGCCACCATTGGGAAATTTCCATGCACCATCATCTTCCGTTGCCCTTGTCGCTTGATCTTCCAAAAAAGCGATCAATTTATCGTAGGCGGGTTTTACCGAAACTAATAGCGCCTTTTCCGCCTCTTGTTTCAAGGTGTTTTTCTCTTCCTCGGGAATATCCAACTTTTCTACCTTCGCTGCAAAATCTTCCAATAGGGTGCTTTGTTTTTTGCCAGGTTCAAATGGAAGTCCCATTAGAATGTTCCTTGAGGATTCCAAAGCGCGTGGAAATACGAATTTAGGCGGTACTATCCCGGCGGTCTCCCGTTCTTTTAGGCCTTCAATCACCTGATCGAACATTTCGTTTACGCCATTCAAGCGCGAAATATAGGCCTCAGCATCACTTTTATCCGTAATTTGATGCATGTTGATCAAGAACGAAGGTACCTGGGAATGTATACCGAACATTTGGTTGACCGGGTAATTGTAAAGTCGGTATTTGTAATCGGCAATGTCATCCTCCATCTGCTGTACCGCCAGTTTGTAACTCAGTTTGGTCGCCTCATCCAATGCGTTCGGATGTACCGAATCCTTTAGAAAGGCCAGGCGTGTTTTGGTACGTTCCAATTCTTCCGCTTCGGCAGTTTTCGACATATCGTCCCATTTGTCGTAATCGGTCTTATCGCCCAAATAGGTCTGCGTCATAGGGGAGAGTGCCACTTCGGTATCCCACTCTTGTTGAAACCAATCGTTTAATTCTTTTGAGGCACTCGCCATTTCTTCTGGTGAAACGGGTGTTGGTGTACTGGAATCTTCTTTGCAAGAAACGACAAGACATAAAGCCGTTAATAGTAGCGCTGTTCGTAGTGAATTTTTCATAATGATGCTCTAATGGATTACTGTAAACTATTCTGCTGTTTGTTTTACGATGTACTCGGCCGCTTTACGACTTGCCCCGGGGCCACCGAGTTTTTGGATCAAAGTCTCATAATCTTCTAATTGGCGTTCACGATGTTCCCCCGTCACGATTTTCGATAGTTCCGACGATAGGTTTTCGGTTGTCAATTCGTTTTGGATCAATTCCCTGACGACTTCTTTCCTCATAATCAAATTGACCAAGGAGATGTAGTCTAAGGTGATAATGCGCTTCGCGATTTGGTACGATACCCAGTTCGCGCGGTAACAAACCACCTGAGGCACCTTAAAAAGAGCCGTTTCAAGAGTTGCGGTGCCGCTGGTGACCAAGGCCGCATGTGCGATGCTCAACAAGTCATAGGTGCGGTTCGCGACAAAACCAACATTCGGATTGTCCAGGAACGGTGTATAGAAATCCCGATCAAGACTAGGTGCGCCCGCGATAACAAACTCATAATTCGAAAAATCCCTGACTACCGAAAGCATCAAGGTAAGCATTTTTTCTACCTCCTGCTGCCGGCTTCCGGGCAATAGCGCTATGATGCGCTTTTCGCTATCCAATTTGTTCTCTTTTCGAAAGTTTCTTTCGTTTAAGGTTGGTCTGTTATCAAGGGCATCCAACAGCGGATGGCCAACAAAACGTACTGGGAAGTTGTGTTTTTCTTCGTAAAATTCTTTTTCAAAAGGAAGGATGACATACATCGCATCGATATCTCGCTTTATTTTTTCAATTCTGCCCTCTCTTGACGCCCAAATTTGCGGGGAAATATAATAATTGGTGCGAAAACCCTTCTGCTTCGCCCATTTGGCGATGCGGAGGTTAAAGCCCGAATAGTCTATGAAAATGATGGCATCCGGGGTGAAACGTTCAATATCGCTTTTACAAAATTTGATATTCTTGTAGATGGTGCCGAGATTTGACAGGACCTCCAAAAAGCCCATAAAGGCCATTTCCTTATAATGCTTTACCAACTGTGCACCCGCGGCCTGCATTAAATCCCCGCCCCAACAGCGAATTTCGGCCTGCGCATCTCTGGCCTTTAAGGCCCTGATAAGGTTGGCCCCATGAAGGTCTCCCGATGCTTCCCCCGCGATGATGTAGTATTTCATTTTTCAAATGTAAAACTCAAATACAAATTCAATTCAATGTTAATTTGTAAGTTGAATTACTTCATGTTTTGCGCTATTCGGTCGTAAACTTGGCGTAACCGATGCGTAACAACGCAAATAAATTACTAAGAACGAATACAGGTCGACTACCACGTTATTTTGAATTTGTATTTTAATTTTAAAACACTTTGTAATACACGATAACCAAGGCCGTTAAAACGGTGGCCAGCAGCACACCTTTTGCCCGCTGATCCCTTCGAATGCGTAGGAAGGCAAAAAAAGCGATCAAGTTAAGAATGGCACCGAGGGCCAGAAGACTACCCACGTGACCTTGACTCACTGCCGCTTTAAAAGTCTCTTCAATGCCATAGTCCGAGAAAAGTAAAATGTATAAAAGTGTCCCCAAGGTATTCGCAATAATACCCACGATAAAACCTATAAGCAGTTCTTTCTTACTATTCATTATTTTCTAAGCTATCTATTTTAAAATGATTCAAATTTTCAAACATCAAACATCCTACAAATCCCAAGAATTGAGTTGCTGGATGCTATGGTGTGCCGTAAGGTCGAATTGTGTCGGTACTACCGAGATGTAATCATTGGCCAAGGCCCATTCATCGGTATCCTCGCCTTTGTCCAAAAGCTCGAACTCGCCTGTAAGCCAATAGTAATCCTTGCCCATAGGGCTGGTTCGTTTGTCGAATTTTTCCTTCCAGTTCGCCCGTGCCTGTCGGCATATCTTAATACCCTTTATTTCGTGTTTTTCCAGTTTGGGAATGTTGACGTTCAGAACGACTCCCGGGGGAATTCCGTTTTCCAAAGCTTCCCGAACGATATTTTGCACAAATTCTTTTGCATGCGAAAAGTCGGCTTTCCAAGTGTAGTCGCACAATGAAAAACCAATGGCTGGAATACCTTCTATACCCGCTTCAATGGCCGCGCTCATGGTACCGGAATAAATCACGTTTATCGAAGCGTTCGAACCGTGATTGATACCACTTAAACAGATATCCGGTTTTCGTTCCAAAAGCTCCTGAAGTCCTAGCTTTACGCAGTCGGCCGGGGTGCCGCTACAGCTGTACTCGGCCTTGGCGCCATCTTCGTCAACCGTAGTCATCTTAGTGGCATAGAGCGTATTATTGATCGTAATGGCATGCCCCATTCCCGACTGTGGACTGTCTGGAGCTACCACGACCACATCGCCGATTTCACTAATAAAACGCACTAAATTTCGTAACCCCGGAGCCGTAATTCCGTCATCATTGGTCATCAATATCAAAGGTTTTTCCATTTAAGATAATTTACGACGCAAAAATACGTTTTTAAAAAGGATATGTTCTTTAGAATACTTTAACTAAGAAATCACTTTCGTGTTTTAACATGGCACGGTTTTTTCATTATCTTAGGGAATTCGTAGAAATTTATGAATGCAGCCTTGATATTTAGGCGGCAAAAACAGCTAATACATGAAAAGGAATCTTGCCTACGCTTTATTTGTAATGTTGATTGCGGTAGCTTCGTGCAGCTTCACCAACAAGTCCGCCGAGGATTTTGAGAATGACGACAAAGACAAATTGTTGTTGGATCTTATTACCTATGTGCTACAAAAAGCACATTATGACCCCAAAGACATCAACGATGATTTTTCGATAGGGGTGTATGAGGATTTTATTGAAATACTCGACCCTACCAAACGGTTTTTTCTTCAAGAGGATATCGCCGAATTTGAGAAATATAAGTTTCAGATAGACGATCAAGTGAAAAATACCGATATCGCTTTTTTCAATTTGGTCTATGATAAATTGATGCTGCGTATGAACGAAGCCAAAGGCATCTACGGAGAGGTATTGGACGAAGCGTTTGACTACAATGCAAAAGAAACTATTGATATCGATTACAAAGAAGTGCCTTTTGCAGATTCTAGAAAAGACCTGAAAGAACGGTGGAGAAAGCAGTTGAAATATATTACCATGGGCACCTATGACGCTAAACTCACCGCAAGCGAAAAAGATGCTGAAGGGGTGATCAACGATGTTGAGGATTTGACATTGTCTCCTGCCGAAGCGGAAAAGTCTTCTCGAGAAAGCACTAAAAAGACCTTGGACGAGTATTTCGATTTTATCGATGACCTGCAACGCAAAGATTGGTTTGTACAGTATTTGAACACCATCGTTGATGAATTCGACCCGCATACCTATTATTTCGCTCCGGAAGACAAGGAAAAGTTCGATGCCAGTATGTCGGGCAAGTTCGAGGGTATTGGCGCTCGGTTACAGAAAAAACCGGAGGGTGCTAAGGTCACCGATATTATTTCGGGCGGCCCCGTATGGCGTGACGCGCGTATCGAGGTCGGTGATATGATCATCAAGGTAGGACAGAAGGGAGAACTTCCTGTTGATATTGTAGGCATGCGTTTAGACGATGCCATTAAAATGATTAAAGGCCCTGAAGGTACGGTGGTCAACCTTACCATTCGCAAAATAGACGGTTCTACGGATATTATCTCGCTCACCCGCGACGTAGTCGAATTGGAAGAGTCGTTTGCGAAATCGGCGAATATTATCAAGGAAACCGAAAAATTCGGCCTGATCCACCTGCCCAAATTCTATGTCGATTTTGACGATTATACCGAAAGAAACGCCGCTTCCGACGTGGCAAAGGAAGTAGAGCGTCTTAAAGATGAGGGCATGGAAGGCCTGATATTGGATCTTCGCGATAATGGTGGCGGGTCATTAAAGACCGTAGTCGATATGGCGGGACTCTTTATCAAAGACGGCCCTATTGTACAGGTACAGTCTTCTGGAGAACAAAAAGAGGTACATGAGGATAAGGATGAGCGTATTCAATGGGACGGGCCTTTGGTCGTTCTGGTCAATGAACTTTCCGCCTCGGCCTCGGAGATTTTGGCGGCGGCCTTACAGGATTATAAACGTGCCATCGTTATCGGGAGCAAGCAGACTTTCGGCAAAGGAACGGTTCAAAATGTAATTGCCTTGAACAATATCGTCCGTAACAGCGAACATGGCGATTTGGGCGCACTAAAGTTGACCACGCAAAAATTCTACAGGGTGAACGGTGGTTCTACCCAATTAAAGGGAGTAGCAAGCGATATTGTCGTTCCGGACCGGTATAGTTACATCGACCTTGGGGAACGCGATCAAAGTAACCCATTGGATTGGGATAAGATTTCGCCCGCTGATTACACTCCTTGGAAGAACTACATCAATTACGAGGAAACACTGGAAAAAAGTAAGGCGCGTATGGCGAACAACAAGCAGGTGATGCTTATTGAGGAAAATGCAAAGTGGTTAAAAGCGGAGCAGGACGAAACGGAAGTATCCCTGAACTATGAGGTGTATAAAGAAGAGAAAAGCAAGGACAAAGAACAGTCTGACTATTTCAAAAAATTACAGGACTACGACTCCAAATTGACCTTTACTTCGTTACGGTACGAACAAGAACTGTTTACGCAAGACTCCGTACTACGCGAAAAAAGAGATCGTTGGCACAAAAACTTGGCCAAGGACGTTTATGTGGAAGAAGCGGTAAACGTACTACGGGATTTAAAAGTAAACAACATCAAAAACGGAAAGCTAGCCAGTGTAAAAGGGTAGTTGACCGCATAACATTACCAAAAACCCCATTCAATTAAGTTTTTTGAATGGGGTTTTTGGTACGCATATTTTGATGACCGAAAATTAAGACTGCAAGTCCCGCAATAGCTTTTCAGCCGCCCCTGTCATTCTTGAATACTTGCGATATCCCCAAAAGGAAAAGGGAATCACTAAAACAAGCATGACCAATATATACCATCCCCAGACCGAGCTTTGTTCGACAAAAAGGTCCTTCCCCTTCAATAATTTGCTGGATACCGGTAGTATCAATACCAACAGGAAGAAATTTAAGAAGATGGCCGTACGTTGCCAAAATAAAAACTGTTTTCGCTTCTTTGTAAATTCGATCAACGACTGCCTGTAATTGTTTTCAACCATATCGATACGTTTCATTTGAGCGATTTTTTTCAGAACAATCCAGGGAATCAGTACAAGATATGCGATGACAACGATGCCGCTGGCCAAAAGATACCAGGTATCCAATTTTCCGATGTTTACGATGATGGCCAGGGCTGCAAGAAAGCAAATAACGGCTCCTAAAGATTCATACCGTGCGATCCTACTAATCTTGTTCCTGAATTTCTCTTGTTTCATATTGATGATCAATGTATCGGTCAATCGTTTTTGTTCGTCTATTTTTTCGGTCATTTCCGACCAAACGTGTTGCATTTCCTCTAAAGTCATGTTCTCGTTTATTTTTTGAGTTGTTGTCGCATTTTATTTTTTATCCTAGAAATACGGGTGCCCACATTGCTCGCCGTAAAACCTGTAATGGCAGCAATTTCACTATATCTTTTTCCTTCCAAAAACAACAGTATCAATCCCTTTTCAATTTCGTCAAGTTGATCGATCTGCTGGTATACCAGGTGAAGACGTGCTTCAAATTCGCCGGAGTATCCTTCGGCCTGCCTCAAAAATAAGTGGTCTAATTCAACCCTATGTCCGGCCCTCCGATCTTTGCGCCATTGCGATATCGAAGTATTCATAGCAACCCGATAGAGCCATGTACCAATTTTGGACTTTCCCTTAAAAGTGGGGAACGATTTCCAGAGTTGATAAACGATTTCTTGGTACAGGTCATTTCTATCGTCGGCCGTTTTGGTATAGGTACGGGCTATCTTGTAAATGATACCTTCGTTTTCTTTGATCACCCGCACGAATTCGGTTTCTTCTGCTGTCAAAAGCTATTGTTTTAACTATTAGTAGGAAACAATTCAAAAAATCACAAAAAGTATCGAAATTTTGACCGTGAAGAGAAATTAGCGGATCAAGTGATGGCGTTCTAGCGCTGTTTAAATGGAAAGTCGGTCAGCGTCAAGGCCTCAATATCCTGTGCATTGAAATAACGTACTTCAATGAGTTCGTAGCCCGGGTTTACCCATATCTTTTTGTTCAGAATGAAATATGGCACGACTTGGTTATGGCTACCACTTAGGGTAATGACATCGGGAACTTGTAATCCGTTTGGGAAGGCAAGATTGCTGTCATATTCGTCACTATCGCCGTCGTAACGGTTTTCAATACCGTCCTTATCATCATCTTTGGGCAGCGAGGTCATATCGGAAAGAGGGGCATACCCGCCGGTAAAAGCGGTAAAGCTTGGTAGGTCATCACCGGTAAAACCATCGCCATTGATTATCGACCCTGTATTGTTGATCGCGTTTTCAATGGCGAGTTCATCAAAATTATCCCGATAAAGACTGGCGCCAACATGCGAAAGCAATTCGCTTTCCAAAGCTGTCGCTTCCAATACTCGAGCAGTATCAATCGAGAAATCGAATGGATTATCGACTTGATGCACTTCGGGATGCTGGGCGCCTCTATTGTCGTCCCAGGCACCCACGACCTGCCACTCTGGATTTTCTAACGAAGGTCGCTTAGGGCTAAGATTTCCTTTTACATATAGGCGATGTTGCGAATAGTTCAGATTTGTATACCGGTAGCCGTCATAGTTGCCACTGGGCATCGAGGGCCACATAAAACCGTAGCGGCGCTCTTTTGATTGTGGCCCGTTTTTCCAATAATTGTTGACCACGTTTACGTTAAAAACACCTTTAGCGGGTAGCAACTGAATTCCGAAAATACCGCGATTGTAAAAAAAGTTACTGGTGATGTCTACCTTAGTAATACCTGTGGCCTTGGCTTCTATCAATGGATTACGGTCGTTGTTATTGGCAAACAAGTTCCCGAACCAACTACATTCCGCAGTATCGGAGGTAAGCGACCCTTTTGAATGCCCGGTCGCATAATTGCTGTCACCGGGTTTGTTGTATTGATGCGTGGCCCATTTGAGACCAAATGCCGAAATGGAATATTGCACCGTGTAACCGCCAACCGACGGAAAACTTACATTTTGGTCGGTGCTAAATGCGAAAGAGCAATGATCCATTATAAATCGCTTTTCCGTTCCCCATGGGGTAAAATTATCTCCGCAACATTCGCCCAAAATACCAATGCCCCTACGGTATCGGATATAGCGGGTAACATGATTTCCAAACCCTTCACCGTTTTTATTTCCGAACAACGGGCCCATATATCGGTTAGACTGGTCCATTTTAAAACTGATGCCCTGACCTTTGTTTCGGAATGCACTTTGTCCCAAGACCGTCTTGTCATCTTTGGGTGAAATTCTTTGATTCTTCACATTTATGTATCCGGCCGTCTCGAAAATGATGTATCCCGGAGTTTCCGACTCCCAGGCCTTTCGTGCACTGCCGTCGCCGGTGTCTTTCCTATTGGAGACCAGAAGGACTTCCCCGCCACGACCCCCTGTGACGTACTTCCCGAAACCTTCCGCAGACGGGAAGGCTTTTAATTCGTCATATAACCAAGGATGGGCTACCCCCACACCGTTATGCAGACCTATCCAATCGACCAAGGGCATTCTTGAAGAAAAGGGGAGTTTTTGTTTTTGTGAATTCCCCGAATCCTTAATCGGACGCAGCCCCAGAATACAAAACACCGATACTATGAGAAAAAGGAATTTCTTCATACCACGATTACGTTAGTTTATCGGCATGCATTTTCCGTAGTTTAGCCAGTTTGGGATTGATAACGGCCGTACAATAGCCTTGGGAACTATTGTTTCGATAGTAATTTTGGTGGGACTGTTCCGCTGCATAAAACGTACCTATTTCGGTAAGCTCGGTCACGATGGGATTAGTAAAATACGCCGCCATTTCCGTAAGTATCGCTTTTGCGATTTCTTGCTGTTGCTCATTGTGGTAATAGATGACCGATCGGTATTGCGTACCGGCGTCGGCACCTTGCCGATTAAGCGTAGTAGGGTCGTGGGTAGTCATAAAGATGATAAGAATATCCTGATAGGAGATTTCGCGCTCATCGTAGGTGATTTGAACCACTTCGGCATGGCCCGTGCGCCCCGAGCATACTTCGCGATAGGTGGGTCTGCCGGGAGCAGTACCGCCGGTATAGCCCGATACTACTTTCTTGACTCCCTTGACCTCCTGAAAAACGGCTTCGGTACACCAAAAGCATCCGCCGCCAACTGTAGCTATTTCCATATTTTTTTGAATCGATAAATTAAAATTAAAAAAGTGGTATGCTTTTAACCTTCTCACTTCTCACTTCTCACTTCTCACTTCTCACTGCCCACTTCAGCTAATTGCATCGAAGCTGAATTGATGCAATACCGGAGTCCGCTTGGCTCGGGCCCATCAGGGAATACATGACCCAAATGGCCGTCACAAGTATTGCACATTACCTCTACACGCACCATGCCAAAGGCAGTATCCTTTTCGTATTTGATGGCATTTTCTTTAATCGGTTGGGTAAAACTTGGCCATCCCGTGCCTGATTCAAATTTTATGGTGGAGTCGAACAAAGGGGTATCGCAACCTGCGCAATTGTACTTGCCTGCTTCATGGCTGCTGCAAAGTGCTCCGGTATGGGGTGCTTCGGTACCCTTTTTCCGAAGAACACGGAAGGCTTCCGGATCGAGAATTTCACGCCATTCGGCTTCCGTTTTTTCTACCCGACGATCTGGTTCGGGATTTCCTTTTGTACAAAAATGGATAACTTCTTTCCAAGTAAGCATAGCGCTATTTTTAAATTAATATTTTTCTTTGCAAATTACGGATTATCACT
The DNA here is from genome assembly GCF_005943945.1 of Aggregatimonas sangjinii. Lineage (GTDB taxonomy): Bacteria > Bacteroidota > Bacteroidia > Flavobacteriales > Flavobacteriaceae > Pelagihabitans > Pelagihabitans sangjinii. The sequence goes on from NZ_CP040710.1 coordinate 204,798, forward strand.
TAGAACTCAAGACGAGTTCTTAAATGCGCCGTCTTGATTAGTCGAAGTTTTGTTCGAAAACATACACTTTGCCGGCGCTTGCTTTGCAAATGATTTTCTACTTTTGAGGAATGCCTATACTGCGGTCTAACAGCAACAACAAAACCATTTATACCCTATTGATGATTGCCTGTATCGTCGGATTTTGGGCATTTCAGAATTTCTACACACCTGCTACCTATTCGAATACAGATGGAACGACCGATCCTGAACCCATAGCTCCCTACTTTCTCCCCAGTTCGACCACCGGTGATATTATAAGCCATAACTACTATACCTTATCGTACAACGAACCTTTTGAACAGGCGGAGTGGGTAGCGTATGTATTGAAAAAAGGACATTTAACTGCAGATGATCGAAAACGACCTTACTTTATAGAGGATCCAAAAGTAAAAAGCAAGTCTGCCGACTGGAGAAACTATAAGGGCTCTGGTTATGATAGGGGGCATTTTTGTCCGGCCGGCGATCGAAGATTTTCGGAACAGGCGTATAACGAAACCTTTTACACCAGTAATATCAGTCCTCAAGACAGGGCGTTTAATGCTGGGATATGGAACAGGCTTGAGCAGCGCATACGCTTGTGGGCGAGAAATTATGGAAGTGTTTTCGTCGTAACGGGCGGCGTGCTGGAAAACGGGCTCAAGGAAATCGGGGTAGAAGACGTAGCTGTTCCCAACTATTATTATAAGATCGTGGCCAAAGGCGATGCCGACGATATGGAGGTCATTGCTTTTTTGATGGAAGGCAAGGAAAGTGCCAGGCCTTTACAAGAGTTCACGGTTTCGGTAGATGAAATAGAAAGGCGCACGGGCATTGATTTTTTTGAGAAACTGCCGACTGCTATACAGCAAAAATTGGAAAAGGAAGTCGATTCCAAAGGATGGAAATTTTAACTTCCGCTAGCCGTCATCAAATACCTTCTTTTAACCGATTGGTGTCTAACTTTAGGAAGATGAACAGCAAAGCGGTAAAACCGAGCATATTAGACCCCCCATAACTAAAAAACGGTAAGGGAATGCCTATGGTCGGTAGTACGCCGATGACCATGCCGATGTTGATGAAGTAGTGTATCAATAAGATAGAGATTACCCCATACCCGAACATTCGGCTAAAACTGTTCTTTTGACGCTCTGCCAAGTAGACAAGGCGTAGTAACATAAACGTAAAAAGAAGAATTACCGCCGAAGTACCGATAAATCCCCATTCTTCCCCAATAGTCGTAAAAATGTAGTCGGAATGCTGTTCAGGAACAAAATCGCCTTTTGTACGGGTTCCTTCCAAAAATCCTTTTCCAAAAAACCCGCCCGATTCTATGGCTTTTTCCGATTGGTATGTATTGTAGCCGATGGTCTTTCGTATTTTTTCAAGTTTTACCGGGTCATTTTCCAAGCGCAGCCATAAACTAAAACGGTCTCTGTGCCTATCTTGAAAGACATTGTTAAAAACGAAATTTACCGATAAGGAAAAGACAATGGAAATAAGTACGAACCCGATAATGGGAGTCACTGGAATCTTAAATTTTTTCTTTTTCAAGAGGAAGAAAAGCACGAGCATAATGCCCAAGAAAATACAGACCCATACCGTTCCGAATTTCAGGGTGGTAACGAAGACAAGAATGGCCAGAAAAGCGATGCCCAAGTAATAGAGTGGTAGGCCTTCCCTGAAAATGACGAAAGCCATTGCAAAAAAGACCAGGGCACTTCCCGGGTCGGGCTGTGGAACGATAAGTACCGCGGGAATCAGTAAGATGAGGAAAGCATACAATTGATCTTTTCCTCTTTTGATATCGGTTTGTATATCGCTTAAATACTTAGCCAACGCCAAAGCCGTCGCTACTTTGGCCGGTTCTGAAGGTTGCAGGTTAAAAAAGCCGAGGTCGTACCAAGAGGTGGCCCCGGCAATGGTCTTTCCAAATAGGAAAAGTCCTATGAGCGAAACCATTGAAATCACATAAAAAAGGCTTGAAAATCGTTCGAAAAAGCTAGCTTCCAAAGCGAGGATTATGAGAATGCTCACAAAGCTTGCTCCAATAAAGAATAGCTGCTTGCCGTGTAGCGTCGTGTAGTCGAATATAGATTGATCGTTATCGGTAAAAGTACTGGAGTAAATACTGACCCAACCAATGGCCACCAATGCCAAATAAAAAAATATGGTCAGCCAGTCAATACGCTTAAAAACACTCTTACCAGCCATAATCGTTTATCTTGAGCGAGTCTCGGGTTCCGGTTTTATGGCGTCTTGGCTCCAATCGTATTCGTTGATCTTGAATTCTTTTCCGCTATACGGTTTGGCGTATTCGCGTTCCAAGGTTCTTTCAAGCATGCGTTTTTCCAAATCTTTTCGGGTAATTTCACCCTTCAGGTATTTTTCGATCATCAAAGAGGCGATATGCCCGGCGTATCGTGCGCCGTAATACCCGTTTTCAATATAAACGGCAATCGCTATTTTAGGATTGTCGACAGGGGCAAACGCCACAAAAACCGAATTATCGGTCAACTGCGTTTTCACACTATCGATTTTCATGAAATTCTCAACGGTTCCCGTTTTACCGGCTATTCTAATATCTGGAATTTGGACACCTCTAGCCGTTCCCTTTTCATACACATCGGCCATGCCTTGAACGACGGGTTCAAAGTGCCTTTTATCAATGGTAGTGTGTTTGGCTTCCGTAAATTTGGGATTTTGAATATCCTCTCCGTTTACCTTTTTTAGGATATGGGGCGTAAAAAAGTGTCCGCGATTGGCGATGGCAGCGGTCATGTTCGCTAATTGTAAAGGCGTTACGGCAACCTCTCCCTGCCCGATGGAATTGGATATAATGTAAGAGGAGACCCATCTGTTATCGCCGTACCATTTGTCGTACATTTCTTTACTCGGAACCCGTCCTTTTCGTCCCGTATGAAGGTCAGAGCCTAGATATTGCCCCAGGCCAAAGCTCTTAATATGGTCCACCCAAACATCATGGCCCTTATCGGTCGTCTCGAACTTATCGTAAATCTTACGGTAGGTTCCCGCGAAATAGGCGTTACACGATTTATAGATACCCACATTCAAGTTTCTACTGCCACCCCCACAATGACACCCCCTCTTGGTCCGACCCACATAAAAACCGTTTAGACACCGAACAGTAGTATTGGGCGTGATGACGCCCTCTTGTAGAGCGACCAATGCGTTTAGGGTTTTGAAAGGTGAACCAGGTGCCTTTTCGAATGAAATGGAACGGTCGAAAAGTGGCTTGGCAATCGAGTCGTAGTGCAATTTGCTGTAATTGGCAGAACGTTCCCTTCCTACCAACAACGATGGGTCGTAGGTAGGCCCGGAAATCATCGAAAGTATTTCTCCCGAAGCGGGTTCTATGGCGACAATACCCCCGCGTTTACCGTGCATCAAACGCTCGCCGTATTCCTGTAAAAGTTTATCTATGGTCAGATGAATTTCTTTTCCCTGTTCCGGGAGCGTATCCATCACTCCATCCTTATAAGGCCCTATATCACGATTGAAACGGTCTTTTTGAATATACTGTACACCTTTTCTGCCTCGAAGTACATCGTCATATACCTTTTCTACTCCGATGCGACCGGTTAATTCACCTTGAATATAATACGGGTTCTTGGCAAGATCGGCCTCATTCACTTCACTGATATACCCCAATACATTGGCCCCACTGTTAGTGTCGTAATACCGCAGCGAACGTTTTTGAATATAAAACCCGGTATAACGTCTCATTTTCTCCTGTAACCGTGCATAATCCTGCTTTGACAATTGTGGTACCAATACCGACGGTAGTCTCGGCGAATACACACGGGCCTTGTTCAATTCCTTTTTAAATTTTTGGATATCGATATTAAGGAGTTTGCAAAACTCCGTAGTGTCCAACGCCCTTACATCGCGCGGAATGATCATAACGTCATATGCTGGATCGTTGGCAACCAGAAGCCTGCCCTCGCGATCATAGATGTAACCCCGTTCCGGATAGTCGTATACCCTCTTTATCGCCGGGTCTTCCAAGACTTGATCTGGGGAAAAACTGAATATCTGAAGGTATGAAAGCCTACCGAGAAAGGTTATCCCGATGATGATGATGATCGATGAAAGCAATATCTTCTTCATACTGTACTACTACTTTTTCAATTCCGCTTTGAAGGGAATGAACGCTACTTTTATAACTGTCTCCGGACCTTCCTATCTTAAATGAATAGGGTGGTAGTCCTTTATTTTGGCCACTTCCGATTATGGTCTTTTTACACTGAACAGCGATGTGAACAACAGGCAAAGTATCAGGGTTGCCGTACCAATGGCCATTGTCTTTTTAAGAATCAATAGTGTATTTGCAAAGCTAAAAATCTCCAGCGTAAAGAAGACGAGATGGTGCACTACTATTAATAACGCCAAAAACGTGATTTGTTGTGCCTTTGTGGAACTCCCTAGTCTGAAACTTTGAAATTCGATATTGACACCGAAAACGAAACGCATGATCGCAGGTCTAATGTACGCTATTGTAACGGTCGAAGCCGCATGCAAGGCCATGGAATCCGAAAAGAAATCGATCGATAGTCCCAAGACAAAGCTCAAGCCGATAAAAGCGGCGCGATTTTCCTTGATGGGGTACCAGTATAAAAAGAGAATATACACCATAGGGTTGATGAACCCAAAGAAATTAAGTTGATTGAACACCAAAACCTGCACGAGTACGAGCAGGATAAAACGGATGGTATTTACGAAATAACTATTATTCATCTTCGGTGATTGCCTCGAGCTCTAAAATTTCCTCACGATCGGTATTTTGCACGATATAGACATTTTTGACATTTGTCATGTCATTAAAAAGCTTCACATCAATGGTGTAAAAACTATTAGAAGTATCCAAATCGAATTTTTGAATGCTTCCGACCAAAACGTTCTCGGGAAAAATACTGCTCATACCGCCGGTAACGATCGTATCGCCCACACTAAGTTTTACCAACCTGGGAATATCGACCAGTTGCACTACATCGTACCGTTTTGCATTCCAGACCAGCGATCCAAAATGATCGGTATTCTTGATTTTTGCATTGATGTTCGATTTTTCGTTCAACACACTTTGTACGGTCGCGAAGTTACGTGAGGTATTCTCGACGATTCCAAGAATACCCTTGGTGGTGATTACCCCCATATCGGGCTTAATACTGTCCTTCTCACCCTTATTCAGGGTCAGATAGTTTCTGGCCTTCGCAAAATTGTTGTTAATGATCTGACCCGACGTAATCGTATAGGCAAGTGCTACCGAATCTAAGCGTATGGTATCCTCTTGTTTTATATTAAAAAGTATGTTGCGCAACCGTTTGTTCTCCTCGACCAGTTTTTTGTTTTCCTCGGTCAACCCGAAATAGGTGGTAACGCTGTTAGAGGCGTTATAGATATTCCCGGTAAGCCAATTAGACGAATTAAAAAAACTGGATTGATGGTAGGAATGGGATTGAATGGTGAATCCCAAAGAAATCATCAACAAGAAGATATAAAGCAAAAAATGTTTATATCGAATTACAAAATTGATGATCTGCTGCATGCGCTATTCGTTTAAAAAAGGAAGCATTTTCGAAAAAGAAACTTCCTTTAGATAAGAAGTCGTAATCACGGTCTTTCGATTTGCAGTGCTATTTGATCAAGATGCTCTTGTAGCGTTCCAGATTTTTCAAAGCGATTCCGGTACCTCGAACAACAGCTCGTAAGGGGTCTTCGGCAATATATACAGGAAGGTCCGTTTTTTGTGAAAGTCTTCTATCCAAACCTCTTAGCATCGACCCTCCACCAGCTAAATAAATACCTGTATTGTAGATGTCAGCTGCAAGTTCTGGCGGTGTTTGCGATAAGGTCTCCATGACGGCATCCTCTACGCGAAGAATCGATTTATCCAAGGCTTTTGCAATTTCCCGGTACGAAATCTGAACCTGTTTTGGTTTTCCTGTCAAGAGATCACGCCCTTGTACCGATTTCTCTTCGGGTGGGTTTTGAAGGTCTTCCGTCGCCGATCCGATTTCGATTTTTATACTCTCCGCGGTCGCTTCTCCAACATAAAGGTTGTGTTGCGTACGCATGTAATAAATAATATCATTGGTAAAGACGTCGCCCGCAATCTTGACTGATTTATCGCATACGATTCCGCCCAAGGCGATCACCGCGATTTCAGTGGTACCACCCCCGATATCGACGATCATGTTTCCCTTGGGTTGCATAATATCAAGACCGATACCAATGGCCGCTGCCATTGGTTCGTGAATGAGATACACTTCCTTGCCGTTTACACGTTCGGCCGATTCCTTTACCGCCCGCATTTCGACCTCTGTAATTCCCGAAGGAATACAAATGACCATACGTAAAGCCGGTGGGAACCACTTTTTCTTTAAAGCGGGAATATTTTTGATGAACATATTGATCATCTTTTCAGATGCGTCAAAATCCGCAATAACCCCATCTTTCAAGGGTCTAATGGTCTTTATATTTTCATGGGTCTTACCCTGCATCATGTTGGCCTCTTTCCCGACCGCGATGATTTTTCCAGAAATACGATCTCTGGCTACGATAGACGGACTATCGACCACAACTTTATCGTTGTGAATAATAAGGGTATTCGCCGTGCCTAAGTCAATGGCAATTTCCTCTGTCAAGAAATCAAAAAATCCCATTTGTAATCTTCTTTGGTTATGTTACTAGTTAGAGTGGGGTTATACTAACGCAATCAAATGAAAAAAATTCTATGACCGGGTGTATTTCGTCGACAAAAGTAGTAAAATATGCTGCTGTTTGGCTTTTTTACCATTGTAATTTTACAGGCCCAGAGCATGATGAAACACCTATATTTCGTTGATAAATGTGCCGTTAGTGCTTGAAATGACGCGTGCCGGTCATTACCATGGCGACTTCATTCTCGTTGCAGTAATCAATACTTAGTTGGTCTTTTATCGATCCTCCCGGCTGTATAACGCATGAAATACCGTTTTTATGCGCGATTTCAACACAATCCGGAAAGGGAAAGAACGCATCGCTCGCCATCACCGCCCCGTTCAAATCAAAGTTGAAGGATTTTGCTTTGTGGATTGCCTGATTCAGGGCGTCTACTCGAGACGTTTGCCCCGTACCACTGGCACATAACTGCTTATTTTTCGCCAAGACTATGGTATTGCTTTTGGTATGCTTACACAGTTTTGAAGCAAAAATAAGATCCTCTACATCACTATCCGAGGGTTTTCTGTTCGTGGCATAGGTCAAATCGGCAATAGCGTCCGTTTTATGGTCTTTTTCTTGTAACAATATGCCGTTCAAACAAGTTCGGACGATCATCTCGGGCATGGCTACGTCATTTTGTACAAGGATGATTCGATTCTTCTTCCCTTTCAGGATTTCTAGGGCATCACTGGCATAGCTCGGAGCGATAACGACCTCACAGAATAGTTTATGAATCTCTTCTGCCGTTGCCTTATCGATTTCCTTGTTGCTGATCAATACTCCCCCGAAGGCCGATACGGGATCTCCGGCCAAGGCATCGACATACGCTTGATGTAGCGTATCGCGTTGTGCCAGTCCGCAAGCGTTATTGTGTTTCAGGATGGCAAAGGTAGGAGCGTCATTTTTGAATTCGAGCATCAGGTTTACGGCGGCGTCCACATCAAGTAGATTGTTGTAAGACAACTCTTTACCATGAAGTTTGGAGAACATCGCATCGAAATCACCGAAGAAAAATCCTTTTTGATGCGGATTTTCCCCATACCGCAACACCTTACCGTTCGTCTCGCTCACCTTCAATGCCGCCAAATCGTGATTTTTGTTGAAGTAATTGAAAATGGCCGTATCGTAATGCGAGGATACGTTAAACGATTTTGCCGCAAAACGCTTGCGATCTTCCAGCGTAGTGCTTCCATCTCCCTTGGATATCAAATCCAGAACCTCAGAATAGTCTTCCATGGAAGAAACACATAGGACATCCTTAAAATTCTTCGCCGCAGCGCGGATAAGGGAAATCCCGCCGATATCTATTTTTTCGATGATGTCCTGCTCGGAAGCCCCGCTTGCCACGGTCTTTTCGAAGGGGTACAGGTCTACGATGACGATATCCAATTGCGGAATCTCAAATTCGGCCAGCTGTGCCACATCACTTTCATTATCCTGTCGATTCAATATGCCCCCGAAAACCTTGGGATGCAATGTTTTTACACGACCGCCCAAAATGGAAGGGTAGCTGGTCACGTCTTCCACCGGGATAACTTCAATGCCGAGGTCCTTAATGAATTTTTCAGTACCCCCTGTAGAATATATGGTGATACCCAATTCTTGAAACTTTCTTACGATGGCTTCCAACCCATCTTTGTGAAATACGGAAATAAGTGCTGAGGAAGCTTTTTTGGTGCTCATGGTTCGCTTTTGAAGATTAGCAGCTGGTTCGAATGATAAGCAAGCAAAAGTACTTTTTTTGAGCCTAGGAAATGGATGAGGTTATCAACAATTGGGGTTAAGTTTTGAACTGAAATGGACGTGAGATGTTAGATATGAGATATTAGAGAGGCTCACTTCTTGTAGAGAAAGGAAATAGTATATGAAAAATTTTTTTCTGTAATTCCTCCTAAGACTGGCTATTTCTAAACAAATAGAACCCTAATCTCACGTCTATAATCTAAAGCATAGCGGCCACTTGCGCATTCACAAACTCCAAAAACCGTTCATCCTCTTCGGTAAACGGATCGGGAGTGTTGGAATCGATATCTATTTGACCGATATTCTGGCCATTAACGAACAATGGAACAACGATTTCGGCCTTTACGGTGATGCTACAGGCGATATAGTTGTCTTGGGCGCTAACATCGGGTACCACGAAATTTTTGTTCGAGACCGCAACTTGACCGCAAATACCTTTTCCGAAGGGAATGATCGTATGGTCGGTAGGTTCTCCTGTATATGGTCCTAATTTAAGTTCGTCTTTGTCACCGTTCTTAAAATAAAAACCGACCCAATCGTAGGAGGGAACGGTGTTTTGGAGCAGGTCGCAGATACTTTGTAACCGCTCATCGACCGAAAGGGCGTCATTTTTAATTTGGGTGTTCACTTGTCGTTTTAAGTCATCGAACATGGCTTCAATTTTCGACAAAAATAACTGTTTTAGATTTTGTTTTTGAGGGTTCTCCCATTTGTCAATTTAAATCATGTATAACTTCGATTCATTAAGTGCATCCAAAAAAAGGAGATGCCTATTGCTAGACATCTCCTTTGATGAATTTAATTTGTTACATTTCCGTTGATTCTACCCCGAAGTCTTTGTATCTACCTTCCCATGGGGTGGATGAAATTGTTGGAGGCAATCTCGGGTGTTGCAAACGATAGTATTTCGATTCTTAAAGTTGATCATATGGAACCGTCCCAATATCGTTATCGCTACAGTTTTATTTGAGAACAGTGAGTCTCAAGAAATTTTATAATCAAGGTTGGATCTTTACATCAAATACAATGAAATCATTGGTATTAAAACCAGCCTCTATTTCAGTGATTTTAATAAGTCCTTTTTTACCATAATTATCCACAAATTCAATGACATCACCGACTTCCAGATTTGTTATTTTCTGACTGTTCGATTTGGCGATGTTTTCCAGGTCACCGGATAAGACCACACCATCGAAACCAGCGGCATCTAAACTTGAAATGGCGAAGAACGCTTCGTTCAAGGTTTCGTTTTCTACGTCGTCTTCATCCATTCTTGGTTGTAGTCCTTCAACCGGAAACCCAAAGGATGCGTCAAAGGTTGCTGTAGAGGCGAATGATGCATTTTCCCCGTCAGATACACCGGAGGCACCGAAATAGTAACCAAAATCCCAAAAAGCCCTAAATGCAGGCCCTTCGTTTATGCGATACACTTCTTCGTTTAATAAAGAAAAGAAAGATTCGGTAGTTCCATCTGCTGCCGGTGCAAACAATTTGATATTCGTGAAATCACGAACTTCGGCAGCGGGGTTGGCTCCGGTACCTACTGTTACCGTAATGGTTCCTACACCTAAAGCCAATCTTTTGGAGAAGTCCCTGAAATCACCTTTTCCGGTAGTCGTCCAAAAGCTGTAAACAATAGACCCGTTGTCAATGTCCGGAACGGGAAGACTAAATGTAAAGTCGATTTCTTTTTTGGTGGCACCGTCCAAATCGATGGAGCCATCGGCCTTAAGCGCTTTGGTGAGTTCGGTGTCGCCCAATTGAAAATTATTGAAGGGCATATCGCCGCCACCGGAGACGTTCTGTGTGATGTACATTCTACGTTGGGTAGTAGCGTCTGAGGTAAAGATGATTCTTCCAGGAACAGCGGTACCAACCTCGCCACTGGCGCTGGCAGAGATAACGTTGTTCGACGGATCTGCTTCATTGAAAACAAGGGTAGCTACTTCTTCCTCGTCATCATCCCCTGTTTCATCGCCGGGTAACGGAGAGTCGAATACCGACCCATCATCCGAGCTACAGCTAGTTACGAACAGCGCCATGGTACATACCAAAAAGCCATATTTCAAAATTGATTTTAATCCTTTTTTCATAATTTGGTTATTATTGGACTCCACGGATAAAATGCTTTAAATTATCGGTGAACTCCATTTATGTATTTGTTCAAGACCTTAACTACAAAAAGTGAAATAAAGTATGCAGGGTATCGTTTTTAAAATAGGAGCTAGTGTTTTGTTGAATTGAACATGATAAAGTTCTTGCAGCGACATATAGAATTGGCGCTAATATTTCGTTAAACGGTAGCACGTCGATGTTAAAGATTGATTATTTCGTATTTTTGTACTAATGAAACAAGGGCTACATAAAATATTTGCAATTACCATGGCCTTTTTGCTATTGGCTTCTACGGTATCGTGGACGGTTGGAAAGCATTATTGTATGGGGCGCCTGATGGATGTTTCTCTGTTTGAACATGCTGAAGATTGTGGTATGGCGATGGATGAAGTGCCCGAATACGCTACCGCTGATACCCTGGAATCCTGCTGTAATGACGAATTGGTTGTTATTGAAGGACAGGAGGACCTGAAAATGTCATCTGACCGTCTTACCATTGATCAACAATTATTCGTTAGCTCTTTCGTATTCGCTTACATCAATCGCTATGAAGGATTGGATGAAAATATAGTTCCCTTCAAAGACTATTCGCCTCCTCCGCTGATACGGGATGTACAGATTCTAGATCAGACCTTTCTCATTTGATTTTAAACTTTAGAAAAATACGCCCAACGGCCCTGCTTTACTTGGGCTGAACCTGCTATACGCTTTGTTTTCTCAACGTGTTTTCTAAATGTTTACTAATCAATTCCTATGCTCAACAAAGGCATTAAATTTCTAATAGAGAATAAATTGGTTGCGGTATTAATCCTCCTTCTCTTTGTGGGGTGGGGTACCGTCAATGCACCCTTTAATTGGGATACCGGCATTCTACCAAGCGACCCTGTTGCGGTCGATGCCATTCCCGATATCGGCGAGAACCAGCAGATTGTCTTCACCAAATGGCCAGGACGTTCGCCTCAAGATATCGAAGACCAGATTTCCTATCCGTTGACCACATCGCTTTTGGGTATTCCGGGGGTCAAGACGATACGGAGTTCCTCGATGTTCGGGTTCTCCAGCATTTATATCATTTTTGAGGAGGATGTGGAATTCTATTGGAGCCGCAGCCGTATCCTTGAAAAATTGAATTCGCTTTCCAGTAATCTCTTGCCGGAAGGCGTGAATCCCGCACTGGGTCCGGATGCCACGGGATTGGGTCAAATATTCTGGTACACCCTTGAAGGGAGGGACGAAGATGGAAATGTAACCGGCGGTTGGGACTTACAGGAGTTACGAAGCATTCAGGACTATTATGTAAAATATGCTCTATCCGCAGCAAGCGGGGTTTCCGAAGTGTCCTCCATTGGGGGCTACGTACAGGAATATCAAATCGATGTGAATCCCGAATTGATGAAGCAGTACACTATCGGTCTTCATCAAGTGGTCAACGCCGTCAAGCAAAGTAATCGCGACATCGGGGCACAGACCTTGGAAATCAACCAAGCAGAATATTTGGTACGAGGTCTAGGTTATGTAAAGTCTTTGGATGATATCAAAAATGCCGTGGTCACTTCTGAGGATTTTACCTCGATTCGTGTGAAGGATATTGCCAATGTTTCCCTTGGTCCAGCGGTTCGTCGCGGAATTCTTGATAAGGAAGGTGCCGAGGTAGTTGGCGGGGTCGTGGTAGCCAGGTATGGAGCAAACCCCTTAGAGGTCATCAACAATGTCAAGGATAAAATCAAGGAGCTCAGCTCCGGACTCCCTTCCAAAGAATTAAGCGATGGCCGTACATCGCAATTGACCATTGTCCCTTTTTATGACCGTACCGAACTCATTCAGGAAACCCTGGGAACGCTCAATGAAGCATTGACCTTGGAAATACTGATTACCATCTTGGTCATCATTATCATGGTATTCAATCTCCGGGCCTCCGTGCTCATTTCAGGGCTTTTGCCCGTAGCCGTTTTAATGGTTTTCATCGCCATGAAGTTATTCGGGGTCGATGCCAATATCGTGGCCCTTTCGGGTATTGCCATCGCCATTGGTACGATGGTCGATGTCGGGGTCATCCTTTCCGAAAATATCATTCGGCATTTGGACGAGAACAAGGATAAGCTCCCCATAAATGAAGTAGTTTACAACGCTTCCGCTGAAGTCTCAGGTGCCATTTTAACAGCGGTAATGACCACCGTTATCAGTTTTATTCCCGTGTTCACGATGATCGGTGCCGAAGGAAAATTATTCCGTCCGTTGGCGTTCACAAAGACCTTCGCGTTAACGGCTTCCATTATTGTTGCCCTGTTTTTAATTCCACCGTTTGCAGCTTTCCTCTTTAGAAAGAAGCGTAGCAAAAGTATAATGGGATACGTATTCAGCATACTACTCGTCGTTATCGGACTTATCGCGGTAGTGTACGGCTATTGGTTAGGACTGGCGTTAATGGCATTCGGGACCATAAGACCTTTAAAGAACGCTGAAATTGCAGGGCGTTTGTTCAATGGGTTCTCGTTATCCGACAAACAGGCCAGCCTTTTGAATATCCTAATTTCGGCAACGGCCATTGTATTCCTTTTGGCAACTTACTGGAGACCCTTGGGCTTGGACAGAAGTATTTTTATCAACCTGATTTTTGTAGGGTTCATATGCTTTGGATTGTTGGGCGTGTTCATCCTATTCAGAAAATACTATACGCGCATACTGCAATGGGCATTGCGGAATAAATTGGCCTTTCTCTCCATACCGACGGTCATTGTTGTTTTCGGGATACTGATTATGCAAAATACGGGCAAGGAGTTTATGCCTGCTCTTAACGAAGGTTCTTTTTTATTAATGCCAACCTCGCTTCCGCATGCGGGCGTCGAGGAGAACAAACGCGTATTACAACAGTTGGATATGGCAGTTGCCAGCATCCCGGAAATCGAAACGGTCGTGGGCAAGGCAGGACGCACGGAATCCGCATTGGATCCCGCGCCTATGTCGATGTACGAAAACATCATCCAGTACAAATCGGAGTACATGCAGAACGAGACCGGAAAGCGCCAACGCTTTAAAGTCAATGATGATGGTTTGTTTGCGTTGAGGGATGGTAATTTCCTTTTGAACCCGAATACAGTTCTCGAAGAGAACACTTCGGGGTATACCGAATCCGAAATCGAGAATTTCTCGGAAATCCGTTATGAAAATCTAATCCCTGATGACAGCGGCGAATACTACAGAAACTGGCGGCCAGAAATACAATACCCAGATGACATTTGGAATGAAATCGTGCGTGTGACACGATTGCCCGGAGTGACATCCGCACCAAAGTTACAGCCCATCGAAACCCGGCTGGTCATGTTACAGACCGGTATGCGTGCGCCCATGGGCATCAAGGTAAAAGGCCAAGATCTACGAGAAATCGAGGCTTTTGGAATCCAGTTGGAGAATATTTTAAAGGAAGCGGAAGGTGTAAAAGACGAAGCCGTATTCGCCGATAGAATCGTGGGCAAACCGTATCTCCTTATCGATATTGATAGGGAGGCTTTGGCCAGATATGGCATTTTAGTCGAAGACGTACAACGGGTCTTGGAGGTTGCCGTTGGCGGGATGACCCTGACCCAGACCGTTGAGGGAAGGGAGCGTTACGGCGTGCGGGTACGTTACCCTAGGGAACTTCGCGAAAATCCGACGGATATAAAGAATATCTATGTCCCAGTGGCAAAAGGCAGTCCGATTCCTTTGAGCGAATTGGTCACGATTCGCTATGAAAAAGGGCCACAGGTCATCAAAAGTGAGGATACGTTTTTGGTCGGCTATGTCCTCTTTGATAAATTGGACGGTTTCGCGGAAGTGAACGTGGTGGAAAACGCCCAAGCCCTCATCCAAGAAAAAATCGCCAATGGCGAATTGGTCGTTCCCAAAGGCATCAATTATCAATTTACGGGTACGTATGAAAATCAGCTACGAGCCGAAAAGACCTTATCGGTAGTAGTGCCTTTGGCCTTGTTCATCATCTTTTTAATCCTGTATTTCCAATTTCGTTCGGTATCTACTTCGTTGATGGTATTTACAGGAATTGCCGTAGCCTTTGCCGGGGGCTTCTTGATGATTTGGTGCTATGGCCAGGATTGGTTCCTCAACTTCAATTTCTTCGGGGAGAACCTACGCGATTTGTTCCAAATGCATACCATCAACCTTAGCGTAGCGGTATGGGTAGGATTCATAGCACTCTTTGGTATCGCGACGGATGATGGCGTGGTCATGGCCACCTATCTCACACAGACTTTTGACCGGAACAAACCAAAGACTTTGGAAGCGGTCAGGGCATCGGTCGTTGAAGCAGGTGAAAAACGGATTCGTCCTTGTCTCATGACAACGGCCACAACGATTCTGGCATTGCTGCCCGTTTTGACCTCAACGGGAAGGGGAAGCGATATTATGATCCCCATGGCCATTCCTTCTTTTGGGGGAATGTTGATTGCGCTGATTACCCTGTTGGTGGTTCCGGTGCTGTATAGTTGGAGGGCTGAGTATTCATTAGAAAAGAGAGAACGGAATATAGAGAATAGACTAAAAACCGAAGTACAATGAAATCAAAAAAGTCGAAACGAATGACAAAAGGAGTCTATATTCTCTTTTCAGTTTTCTCTTTTCTTTCAGCACAAAGTCAAGACTTGGAATCGTATATCCAAGAAGCGGAAACCAATAGTCCTGAGGTACAGGCATTTGAAATAAGCTACAACATAGCCAAGGAAAAAGTGGAAGAGGCGAATGCATTGCCCAACACAGAGGTAAGCGCAGGAGTCTTCGTAAGTGAACCTGAAACCCGAACAGGGGCACAAAAGGCACGGTTTTCGGTCAAGCAGATGCTTCCTTGGTTCGGTACCATAACCGCTAGGGAAAACTACGCCAGTGCCGTGGCTGAGGTCGATTATTTGGATGTAACGATTACAAAGAGGAAATTGCGGCTATCCGTTTCGCAATCCTACTATAAACTGTACGCTATCACGGAAAAGCAGAAAGTTCTCGACGAAAATATGCGATTGCTAAAAACCTATGAGCGCCTGGCATTGACCTCCGTGGAAGTGGGCAATGCCTCCGCGGTGGACGTATTGCGTTTGCAAATCCGTCAAAATGAACTGCAAGAGCAAAAGGAGGTACTGAGGCAGGAATACCTTTCGGAGCAAGGCGTTTTTAATAAGTTGCTGAACCGAAAGAAAACACTTGCCATCGACCTAATCGATAGCTTGACGATAGTCCCTGTGGTGGAACAAACCATCACCGAATTGGAACTGCATCCCGAACTCGAAAAGTACGACATGTTATACGAATCCGTAACACGATCCGAACTATTGAACCAAAAGGAAGCGAATCCCAATTTAGGTTTCGGATTGGATTACATTCCCGTCGCAGAAAGGGCCGGAATGGATTTTAGCGATAACGGCAAGGATATTTTGATGCCGATGGTATCGCTCTCCATTCCCATTTTCAACAACAAATACAAATCCCGTACGGTGCAAAATGAAATGCGTCAAGAGGAAATCAATGCGCATAAATCGAATCGGAGAAATCTACTGCAGACTATTTTAAATACTTCCCTAAGCGATAAGGAAGCGGCCAGAATCAAATTCAATACACAAATGAAGAATTTGAAACAGGCCAGGAACGCAGAGGAAATCCTGATTAAAAATTATGAAACGGGAACCATCGATTTTAACGACGTACTTGACATTCAAGAACTGCAATTGAAGTTTCAGATGAATCAAATTGAAGCCTTAAAAAACTATTATTCACAAATGGCTGTCATTAACTATTTAACGAATCAATACTGAAATAGGTCTGCCTGACGACAAGCAGGTTCAGCACAAGTGAAAACGTATAGACAACCAATTGAAAAGAAATGTTTAATCTAAATTAAGAAAAATGAAAATCAGTAAAACAAACATGATGAATCGAAACAAGATATTAGTGGTAAGTGCTGCGGTGACTATGACTTTCGTATCCTGTGGAGAACAAAAAAACAAAAAAGATGCAGAGATCAGCACCCCACAGGCAGTAGAACAATCGAAGATTGAAACTGCGGATATCGCGGACGCTTCTTTCTCTGATGAAATGACCGGAAAGGTATTCCGTAAGTACCAACAATTACGAGTGGCCTTGGTCAATTCCGATGCCGACGAAGTACAAACGGTTGCGGGAAATCTTGCGGAAAGTTTTTCGCAAGAACGGGAAGATATGAAAACAATGGCTTTGGCCATGGCAGAAGCGGCGGATATTGAAAAACAGCGCGAACTCTTTTCGGAATTCACGGAAAAGGTCGAACCTATATTGAAGGAGTCCATCTCCGAAGGAACGATTTACAAACAATTTTGCCCCATGGCTTTTGATGGTAAGGGCGGCTATTGGATCTCCGATGTAGATGAGATTCGCAATCCGTATTACGGCGATAAAATGCTCAAATGCGGTAAGGTAGTCGAAGAGATACAGTAAAAATCGTTTTTGAGGGAAAGGAATTTATATGTGAAGAGCCGTTAAAATTCCTACCCCTTTCAAGTGCAAAAAAGAAACGTATGAATGATTTTCTAAAACAATGGGGAGAAGCGGCCTATACGACTACCGGATTCTTCTGGATGGCGCTTTGGGCTTTCATATTGGGTTACATTATCAGTAGTATGATCCAGATATTTGTCACCGAAAAAAGAATGCAGAAAGCAATGGGCGATAATGAAGGGAAGAGTGTTCTACTCGGCACCTTCTTTGGCTTTATAAGCAGTTCGTGCAGCTTTGCGGCGCTGGCTTCGACCAAATCAATTTTTAAAAAGGGTGCGAGCTTCGTTTCGTCTATAGCCTTTTTGCTAGCATCTACCAATTTGGTGATTGAGCTCGGAATCCTTATTTCCATATTCTTAGGATGGCAGTTTGTGGTAGGGGAATATGCCGGGGGTATTCTTTTGATAGGAATTAGTTGGGTTCTCATTCGGATTATCAACCCTAAGAAACTGATTGAGAATGCCCGAAAAAATCTGGAAGGTCAGGAGAATGATGAAATGGATGATGCTAAAAATTGGAAAAAACAGATTCAGCAAGAAAACAGTTGGGCACGCGTCGCAAAAAAATATAAAATGGAATGGCAGATGGTCTGGAAAGATGTTACCGTAGGCTTTACCATTGCGGGAATCGTGGCTGCTTTCGTTCCCGATTCTTTTTTTGAGACGCTATTTATAAATAGCGGTCAAGGTAATACTGATTTTACATTTCTCGAAATTCTCGAACACATAGTAGTGGGGCCGGTCGCCGCATTTTTGACCTTTATCGGTTCTATGGGAAATATTCCGTTAGCTGCGCTTCTTTTTGGAAAAGGCGTAAGTTTTGCTGGGGTAATGGCCTTTATTTTTAGCGATTTGGTTGTTTTTCCCGTATTGCGTATCAATGCAAAGTACTACGGATGGAAGATGTCGTTCTTCATCCTATTTCTATTATTTACGGCTCTCGTTGGTACGGCCCTTGCCCTGCATTATTCGTTTGATCTGCTCGGTATTCTGCCAGACCCGTCACGGGTAAAGATTCAGGATAGTGAATTTTTTAAGATCGATTATACCTTCTATTTAAATATTGCCTTTTTAGCAATCTCAGCCTATCTGATTTATCTGGGCTTTTTCAAGAAGAAGGATATCGAGCATTCCATGAGCGAGATGGCACCAAAAAGCCCGTTGTTGGAAAGTATTTTAAAGTATGCAGCCTTCATCTGCTATTTATGGCTTGCTGGTGGACTGATTGTGAAATTCTTAATTCAATGACAATGAAGAAAATACGCTCCATAGTTCTCGCAGGTCTGATAGTAGCAGGTTGTACTATTGCCCCTAAAACTCAGAATGTTAAATTCTCAGGGGCGCTACGCACAATGATGTCGGGTAATTTAGAGGCAACAATCTCTTTGGATTCGCTTTCTCGAAAGTCGCATTTGTACGCCTTGGGCGCTTTTGAAAATCTCAAAGGCGAAATTCAGATTTTCGATGGTGAGGCTTTCAATACCTCGGTAGATTCCAACGAAGTTAGTTTTGACAGGAGTTTTAATGAGAAGGCAGCATTACTCGTTTATGCCGAAGTTACAAGTTGGCAAAGCAAAGCAATTCCAACGGAAATAAATACGCTAAACGAACTGGAAGAATTTATTGAAAAACGAGCAAAGCAATCAGGTTTGAGTATGGAAAAGCCATTCCCGTTTTTAATCACTGGAAAGGTTGATTCACTGCAATGGCATGTTATCGACTGGGTTGAAGGCGATACGCTTCATACGCATCAAAAACATCAGGAATCGGGTTTAAACGGCACCTTGAAGGATAGGGATATTGAGATAATTGGCTTTTTCTCTAAATCGCACAAGGCTGTTTTTACCCATCATACCAGATTTGTTCATATGCACTTCAAGGATAAGTATGAAGAAATAGCTGGTCATGTAGATGAACTACGCTTAGGCTCGAACATGGAATTGAAATTGCCTAAAATCTAAAAGATGAAGCACACCTATCACATACACGGAATGACCTGCAATGGATGCCGAACGCATGTCGAGAAAACACTTTCCAAAGTTGAAGGGGTAACCAAAGCATCCGTCAATTTAGAAAAAGCCGAGGCGACCATTGAGATGGAGAATCACATTCCCATTGAAAATTTTCAAGAGGCTTTGAAAAAAGATGGCGGTTCGTACTCCATCCATAAACCGGGCGAGCAGCCCCACCTAACCTTCCCAAAGGATGGGAATAAAACACAAGAAAGGAAAGCCCCCTATGGGGGATTAGGGGGCGGTACTTTCTACTGCCCGATGCATTGCGAGGGCGATAAGACCTATGATAAACCGGGCGATTGCCCTGTCTGCGGAATGGATTTGGTAGAAGAACAAAACCTATCTGCAACGACCTCTGAACAATGGACGTGCCCAATGCACCCAGAGATTATAAGGGATGAACCGGGAAGCTGTCCCATTTGCGGAATGGATTTAGTGCCAATGAAACCCAACCTTTCCGCAGAGGAGAAGACCTTAAAGAAACTGCTCAAAAAGTTTTGGATAGCTGTCGCGTTCACCCTGCCCATCTTTCTGATTGCGATGTCCGAAATGTTGTCCAATAATCCACTTTATGACCTCATGGAGCAGAAAAACTGGAATTGGATTCAGTTCGCGCTTTCCATTCCAGTAGTGTTCTATGCCACTTGGATGTTCTTTGAACGTGCCTACCGAAGCATCAAAACATGGAACCTGAACATGTTTACATTAATCGGTTTCGGTGCAGGGGTAGCATGGCTTTTCAGTGTTTTCGGGATGTTCTTCCCCGATTTCTTTCCGGCCCAATTCAAATCGGAATCGGGTAGCGTTCATGTCTACTTTGAAGCGGCAACGGTTATCTTAACCCTAGTGCTTTTAGGTCAAGTTTTGGAAGCACGGGCGCATAGTAAGACCAATTCCGCGGTAAAGGAATTGTTGAAACTTGCCCCGAATAAGGCCATCAAGGTTGTTGATGGCGAAGAACAAGAAGTGGCTATCGACAAAATCGAACTGGGAGATGTGCTTCGCGTAAAGCCAGGCGATAAAATTCCTGTGGATGGTGTGTTGACTGAAGGACATACTTCAATTGATGAATCGATGATAACGGGCGAACCCATTCCCATAGATAAATTCGAAGGGGATAAGGTCAGCAGTGGTACCATCAATGGCAACCAATCCTTTCTGATGAAGGCCGAGAAAATAGGTTCGGATACGTTGTTGTCGCAAATCATCCATATGGTCAACGACGCTAGCCGCAGCCGTGCGCCAATCCAAAAACTGGCCGATACGGTTTCAGGGTATTTTGTGCCAATAGTGGTCATCATAGCGATCATCACTTACGGGGTTTGGGCTATTTGGGGACCCGAACCTACCTATGTGTATGCCCTGGTCAATGCTATTGCCGTGTTGATAATCGCCTGTCCCTGTGCCTTGGGATTGGCTACGCCGATGTCCGTCATGGTCGGTGTGGGGAAGGGTGCACAGAACGGGGTGCTCATCAAAAATGCGGAAGCCCTTGAAAAAATGGACAAGGTAGATACATTGATCGTGGACAAGACCGGGACGATTACCGAGGGAAAACCGACGGCCGAAAAAGTGGGTTCATTTGCTAACGATTTCACTGATAGTAAAGTGCTGCAATATATCATTTCGCTCAACAGTCAAAGCGAACATCCTTTAGCGGAAGCAACAGTAAAGTACGGTAAGGAACAAAAAGCGGAATTCCTAAAGGCCGAAAGGTTTAATGCCGTTACCGGAAAGGGTGTCGAAGGAACCGTCAACGAAAAGAAAGTGGCTCTGGGTAACGCCAAGATGATGGAACAGGTCAACGCAACTGTTTCCGAGGCGATGGAAGATGAAGCCCAATCGTATCAAAAGCAGGGTAAGACCGTTTCGTATCTCGCCATTGACGGGAGTACCGTCGGCTTTATTGTGATAGGGGATAAAATCAAGGAAACCAGTAAGAAGGCCATCAAAGCTTTACAGGACAAAGGTATCGAAGTCATCATGCTGACAGGGGATAATCACGACACCGCACAGGCTGTGGCCAGCGAACTCGATCTAGCCGATTTTAAGGCGGGAATGCTTCCAGAGGATAAATTGAAAGAAGTCGAAAAACTTCAAAAAAATGGAAGAACGGTCGCGATGGCGGGGGACGGCATCAATGATGCCCCGGCGCTAGCCAAAAGTGATGTGGGGATTGCAATGGGTACCGGAACCGATGTCGCCATTGAAAGCGCTTCCATGACTTTGGTAAAAGGTGATTTGCACGGTATTGTAAAGGCCCGGAACCTGAGCAATAAAGTGATGCGGAATATCAAGCAAAACCTTTTCTTTGCGCTTGTTTACAATGTTCTAGGTGTACCGATTGCGGCGGGTGTGCTGTACCCGTTTTTTGGAGTATTGCTTTCTCCAATGATAGCAGCGGCTGCCATGAGCTTTAGTTCTGTCTCTGTTATAGCAAATGCATTAAGGCTACGAACGGCAAGAATTAATTTATGAAAAACTACTGTGCAATGAGCCATATCAAAGGGCGAATTACTTAGGACCTTAATAAAACAATAACAGATGAAAAAAAATAGTATTTACATCGGATTGGCCGTTTTAGTGGGGCTTTTGGCCGGATATTTGATTTTCGGAAATAGTTCTGATGAAATAACAGCCGAAGAACATCATCATAGTCAGGAAACGGCAGCAACGCAAATGTGGACATGCTCTATGGATCCCCAAGTGATGCAGCCCGAACCGGGGGATTGTCCCATTTGTGGTATGGATTTAATTCCCGCGGAGTCGGATAGTGAAGGTCTGTCAATAGGTGAGTTCAAAATGACCAAAAACGCCATGGCACTGGCCGGTATTCAGACCATTAAAGTTGGCTCCGGCGGTTCCGGCGACAATACCTTAAAACTTTCGGGAACGATAGAAGAGAACGAAAAAGCGGTGGCCACCCAAGCCTCTTATTTTGATGGTCGTATCGAAAAACTTTTTGTCAACTTTAAGGGCGAAGAGGTCAGGAACGGACAACAATTGGCGACCATTTACTCCCCAGAACTGGTTTCGGCCCAACAGGAACTAATCACTGCCGCAAGTTTAAAAGAATCACAACCATCTTTATACAAAGCAGTGCGCAACAAACTGAAGTTATGGAAACTCTCCGAAAAACAAATCGAAAATATTGAAAGGTCTGGTCAAGTTCAGGAGAATTTTCCGGTTTATGCGAATGTCTCCGGTACGGTTTCCGAAATCATGGTCGAGGCCGGGGATTATGTAAAAAAGGGTTCGGCCTTGTTTAAAATCGCTGATTTGGGTACCGTTTGGGCGGTCTTCGACGCTTATGAAAATCAGGTTTCACAATTAAGAGAAGGACAGCAAATCGAAATCATTACCAAATCGTATCCCGATAAAAAATTCGATGCGAAGATTTCCTTTATAGACCCTGTGTTGAATTCATCCACAAGAACCATTGAAGTTAGGGCGGTATTACAGAATGCCAAAGGGCTATTTAAACCCGGAATGTTCGTGGCAGGAACGCTGGAATTGTCCGCCGACAAAAAAGAGGATATGATTATAATCCCGGAAAGTGCGGTACTTTGGACAGGCGAACGCTCCGTGGTATACCTGAAAACCAGCGCCGAGGACAGGACTTTCGAAATGCGGGAAGTTATGGTCGGCGATATCGTGAATGGTGGATACCAAGTCTTATCCGGTTTGCAGATTGGGGATGAAATTGTAACGAATGGAACGTTCACCATAGACGCCGCAGCACAACTAAAAGGGAAAAAATCGATGATGAACGAAGATGGCGAAAAGGCGATGACCGGGCATGAGGGGCATCAAAGTATGCAGGATGACAAAATTGAGTAACGGGTGTACTACTAGAACCGGAATATCCCGACGCTCAAGGGTGTCATATCAGGGTGTTATAGTTTATTTGAGAACAATGGATAAATTTAAATTGGCGGTATTATTCTTCGTTTTTCAAACGGCTTGCTTCGCGCAAGACAAAATTGATGGGGTGGTTTTAGAAATGACCGCGGCTAACAAAGAAGTTGCGTTGCAGGGAGCCAATGTCTATTGGTTGAACTCCCAAATAGGCACGATTACCAATGGCAAAGGCGAGTTTAATATTGCTTTTTCCGACGAGTACAACAAGTTGGTCATCAGTTATGTAGGTTTTGAAACCGATACCTTGACCATTACATCGCCCGGTACCATTACCCACATCCTACGACCGTCGAGCGAATTGGACGAGGTCGTGGTGGAAAAAAAGCGCGATGCCGTGCAAAAATCGTTCGCCAGTACCCAAAACGTAATTACAGTAAACAGCGCCGAATTGCTAAAGGCGGCCTGTTGTAACCTGTCGGAGAGTTTTGAGACCAATCCGGCTATAGATGTGAACTTTTCGGATGCCTTAACGGGCACCAAGCAGATCCAGATGTTGGGCCTTACCAGTCCGTATCTGTTGATTACCCAAGAGAACATTCCCATGGTGCGGGGCGCCTCACAGGCATACGGACTCACATTTACCCCAGGTACTTGGGTAGAGAGCATTCAGATTACCAAGGGTGCGGGTAGCGTAGTGAATGGCTATGAAAGTATTTCGGGGCAGATCAATACCGAGCTGGTGAAGCCTTTTACGGATGAACTTTTATTTGTAAACGCTTACGGGAATGTTAATGGTCGCCTCGAGTTGAATACGCACATCAATACAAAACTGTCGGATAAAATAGGTACGGGAATATACATCCATGGAAATCTCAGGAATAAAAAGGAAGAGAACAACGGCGATGGTTTTTTGGATGCCCCTGTGGCCGATCAAATCAATATCATGAACCGATGGCAATACCAGAATGCCGAAAAGGGGTGGGTTAGTTTTTTGAATCTACGGTATTTGAACGATGAAAAGCAGACCGGGGAAATCGATTTTGATCCGGATGCCTGGATTCGACTTCGTTCGGCCAACGAATCGGGCAGTTTAGACGATAGTACATATCGTACCCAGAGCGAAGCCTTAGGGTGGGGTAGCGAAATCAATACCCAGCGCTTTGACGCTTCTTTAAAGTTGGGGTATGTATTTCCGGAGCTTCCCTTTCAGAGTTTCGGATTCCAAACCTCGTATAGTGACCATCGGCAGGATTCCTACTATGGCTTCAATCGATACGATATCGACCATAAAAGTGTATTCTCCAACCTTTTGTTCAATTCGATCATCGGCGATACGCGGAACAAGTTCACCACTGGGCTCACCTATGCCTATGACCGTTATAACGAGTTGGTGAACACTGGCAATTTTTCTAGGCAGGATGTATCCGCAGGTGCGTTCTTTGAGTATAGCTATGAGAATTTGGAGAAATTGAGTTTAACGGCCGGCCTCCGTATCGATAGCCACAATCGCTTGGGTACCTACCTCACCCCGCGTCTTCACATGCGGTATACTCCTTGGGATCGTGGGAGTTTGCGTGCCTCTTTTGGAAGAGGAAGGCGGGCGGCCAATATTTTTGCCGAAAACCAACAACTGTTCGCATCGGCAAGGGCAATCCAAATTTTGGATACCGAAGGTAGTATTTATGGCCTAGACCCCGAAGATGCATGGAATTATGGTGTCAGCTTTCTGCAAGGCTTCACTTTTTTAAATCGGCCTGGGAACATTACATTGGACTATTATAAAACAGATTTTAAGAACCAGGTAGTGGTCGATTGGGAGAATCCGAACGCGGTGTTTTTTTATAATTTGGACGGAAAAAGTGTTGCCAATAGTTTTCAGGTAGAGGTAAATCATGAAATCCTGAATAGTTTAGAGCTACGAACAGCTTATAAATATTACGATGTCAATACCGACTATAGGAACGGCAATTTGCAAAAACCGCTGCAAGCGCAGCACCGCTTTTTTGTGAATTTGGGCTATGAGACGCAAGCAAAAGAGAATGGAGCCCAATGGAAATTCGATTATACCTTGCATACCCTTGGGGAGCAACGTTTGCCGAATACCGACGTAAACCCGCCGGAATTTCGACTGGGTGAATTCGCCCAAGGATATAGTTTGATGAACGCACAGGTCACCAAGGTGTTTTCAAAAGCAATGGAAGTCTATGTCGGAGGCGAGAATTTGACTAATTTTAAACAACAAAATCCCGTATTGGGAGCAGAGGACCCTTTTGGCGCAAATTTTGATACCAGCATCGTGTACGCTCCTATAATGGGAAGAATGTTTTATGCGGGGTTTCGATATAAATTGTGATAAGAGAAGAACAAAAAGAGAAAAGAGAAAAGAATAGAGAGTAGAACACGGGCGTGTCGACTATTCTATTCTGTTCCCTCAATTATACAAAGTGTATTAAATCAAAAATCATGAAGAAGCTATTTTTAGTACTTGTATTGGCATTGACTACCACCTTGGCGTTTGCCCAGGATAAGAACAAGAAAATGACCATGGAGGTCGACGGCAAATGCGATATGTGCAAAGCACGCATTGAAAAGGCGGCGCTTGGGGTAAAAGGGGTAAAGTATGCGTATTGGGATATTCCCACCCATCAATTATCATTGATATTGGACGAGCGCAAGACCGACCCGATGCAGGTGAAAACCGCCTTGGTCGCTGTTGGCCATGACACGAAAGAATTGAAGGCCACCGAGGAAGCCTACAATGCCGTACACCCCTGTTGTAAATATCGGGACGATGCCACCGACGATAGCGAAAAGCATTAACTACATACATAGCGACGCGTCCAGATCTTAAGAAGAATGCTCTTCTGACCTGGACGCGTCTTCATATTCATCAGGCTAGCGGTTATCGACTAAAATTGAATGTACTTGCCTTCGTAATCTACTCTCCAATATGAGATAATATAGCCCATCCGGCAGTTCGTTCATGCTCATCCGCTCCAAGGAGGCGTGGTCGGTATTAAAAACCTTTTCGGAAACCGATTGGCCGTTCGAATTGAATACCGTTGCGGTCAGTTTTTGATTTTCATACCCTCTAAGGTCGATGTTCAATTCCCCTTTCGTTGGATTGGGGTATACCATCGAAACGGTTTCACCCCTACTCGAACTGCCTTCATTCGCAACGGTAACCGTTAAATCGATAGTGGTTCGGCACCCCTCGGAAGAGGTCAACACATACGTCCCACTGTTGGCAGCGGTAACGGCCCCGATATTATAATCATCGCCTACCACCGTCCCATCTGGAAAGGCAACGGTAACACTAATGTTATTGGGTAGCATACTGAACATGACCTCGGTACCAGAGGTAACGGTCAAGGCGTTTTGTCCGCTCGACCAGACGCCATTCAACCGATATTCCGGTATAATTCGACCAGGGGCACAGCTTTCCGAGCTCTCTGTTACCTTCAAATCAACGACCGTAGTGCAACCTTCGGAGGAAGTCAATAGGTACGGGCCACTATTGGCCGGGGTAACGGCCCCAAGGTTGTAATCGTCGCCCACGACGGTACCATTGGGAAGTTCCACGGTAACCCCAATGTTATTCGGTAGCATACTGAACATGACCTCGGTGCCGTAGGCCACGGTCAAATCGTTCTGGCCGCTTGACCAAACACCATCCAGCCGATATTCCGGTATGATCTGACCAGGGGAGCAGCCCTCTTCATCGCCTTCCACGGTCAAATTGATGATTGTGGTACAGCCCTCAGATGAGGTCAGCAGGTAAGGGCCATCATTAGCTGGGGTCACTGCCCCGAGGTTGTAATCGTCACCTACAATCGTGCCGTCGGGCAATTCTATGGTAAGCCCGATATTATTCGGCAGCATACTGAACATCACCTCGGTGCCATAGGTAACGGTCAGCTCATTTTCTCCGCTCTCCCATACGCCATCCAAACGATATTCGGGGATGATTTCCCCTGAGGCACAATCTTCTTCTTCGGGAGTCGGTGCGGTATAGGCGCTCAACTCCGCAACATAGGCATCCACCGAAATCCCATCATCCGACCCACTCCAGTCACTTCCGAACAATAAGCGCGTTCCGGAGGGACTGATAGTAACATGCGGTTCTCCCCAATAGTCGATTTCGTCCTCGTCGGATCGATGATGAGCTACGCGATACACTTCACCATCAAATTCATTTACTTTGGCGATAAAGAGCTCCTGATCCAAGATTTCGACTCCGTCTTTTTCATACCCCATAGAAGACACCGCGACCCAACCACTTTCTGAATTTTTATGTGCCAAGGCTGAAATATGTGTTCCCGATTTCGAATAGCCGTAATCCTCGGTCGGTGTTACCGCAAAACAGTTGCCCGTGGTAGCATTATGTGCCACCAGCGTGCCTAGACAACCCCCATCCGGACCTTCGGCAAAGGAAATGGCAAAATAGGCATCGTCGCCATTGCTTAATTTTCCCAGACAGGAGTGTTCTCCCTTTTCGATGTTGAGGTCCCTTACAAAGTTGCCGTCACCGTCATAGACCGAGGTGTTGTGGTAGAATAAATTTCCGCTGGGAAAGGGCATAGGTGCCGTATAGTTGATATCGGTTATGTTGAATTCGGTAAGGACACCTGTTGATATTCTATAGTAAAAGGCACTGGAATTGCCGCATCTAAACGAGAACACATCGCTGTCCCATGACATCATTTGAACATCGTTGCCCGAACTCAATCCGGCAGAGCAACCGCTCAGCGCTCTCATATTATCAATTATCGTCTTAGATTGCGTGTTGACATTGTAGCGGATTAAATCGTCGGTATTGTTATCCATATAGAATAGGATATCGGGATCTGAAAAATGCCAAAATACGGCTTCTAAATCATCAGGTCGGATATCCGATAGGTCGCGTATGAAGGTATAATCCGTGCCATTCAATAACCTATGGCCGCTCCTTACCGCGTAAACGATGAGCAGACTTTCATCGGCGTTCCAAGCTTGAATCGTACTGTACATGGGTACGATCGATCTTCCGGAATTCGCCTCCGAAATTCTTCTAATCGATGTATTGGGAAAGGAAGAGTCGGTAACGGCATCCAGATAGGCGGGTTTCGCCAAGGGCTGCATCGGGTACTGTGTGAGGTCGTTAGCGGAATACCCTTCGGATAAATCCTGCGAAAACACGCTAAAAATCGAAAATAAAGCAATAAGGGAAATGTACTTTTTCATAGGTCAACTAGTTTAGGGGTTATTGACTTACTACTTTGCGTACAAATCGGTTTGGGGATAAAATACTAGTTACAAGATACAATTTATTTTGGGAGTGGGATATTGTTTATGTCAGTAGATGCGAAACCAGTGGATTCCTGTTTTATTTTGAACAATTGCCAAATTAATTGCGCGATTTGTATTTCTTTGCATTTCTAATAGTGATGTATGGAGTGGATATATGAACCTTGGCCGTGGTATGTTTCAGGCCCAATGATCGCCCTTATTATGTTCTTGCTGCTCATGGTAGGAAAGAATTTTGGAATGTCTTCGAACCTTCGAACCCTATGTACCATCTGTGGCGCTGGAAATACTGCGGACTTTTTTAAATTTGATTGGAAAGCGCAACGCTGGAATCTTGTAGTGGTCTTGGGAGCCGTAATCGGCGGTTTTATCGGGGACCAGTTCCTTTCGATGGATACGGCCGTCGCCATTAATCCTGAGACGGTAAGCGACTTGAAATCTCTCGGATTCGAAAGCGCAGGCACCGCCTACATGCCATTCGAACTTTTCGATATCAGCGCGTTTACCGATGTCAAAAGCCTCGCGGTTTTGACAATTGGGGGTCTTTTGGTTGGTTTTGGTACACGCTACGCAGGCGGATGTACATCTGGACACGCTATTTCCGGTCTGAGCGATTTACAACTCCCTTCCTTGATAGCCGTTATCGGATTCTTTATTGGTGGCCTGACCATGATTCATTTTATCTACCCCCTAATTTTTTAATATCATGAGAACCGTATCCTATTTGATTATCGGTATCCTTTTTGGTATTACCATGTTTAAGTCAGAGGCAGCATCGTGGTTTCGAATCTATGAAATGTTCAAGTTTGAATCTTTTCATATGTACGGCATCATAGGTTCAGCCTTGGTCCTTGGCATTATTGTGGTTCAAGCAATCAAACTATTGCCGATAAAATCGTTTTATGGGGAAAAAATCAATTTCAGTCCAAAAGCCAAGAGCTTCAGCAGGTATATGTTCGGGGGCATAATTTTCGGATTGGGTTGGGCGTTGGCAGGAGCTTGCCCCGGACCTATGTTTACCTTGGTGGGTGCCGGCTTCGCACCCATTTTGGTGGTTATCGTATCTTCCATTCTCGGAACTTTTTTATACGGTCTTTTAAGAAATAAACTACCCCATTAGCTAATTGCCATAGCATCTCTAGCTTCGATTTCATAGACTCAAAAGGAGTGTAAGCAGATGTTAAAACACGGGATGAATTTATTAAAGCTGTAAGGAAGGCTTCCATTTCAACACTAAATCGGTATTGTCCTGAAGTTGAAATGATGCGGATTCTTTTTCTAAGTCTTTTTTTGGCGGGTTGTCAGCCGCTTTTATCCCAAACTTGTTGTTCGGGCGGGGTGCCGTTGTCCAATAATCTGGGTCTTCCCAATGAAGGTGGAGGGTCTTTGACCCTTGGTCTGAATTATGATTACAACAACCTGAATACCTTGAATGTAGGCTCCGACAAGTTAGACGATGATTCCAGGTTGCGAAACACCAATTCTTTATTGCTGAATCTGGGGTATTCCTTTACCGATCGGTTATCTGTAGAATCGCTGTTCACTTGGGTCAACCAAACCCGCACCATAGCCCAATTCGGAAACGAAAATTTTACGGAGACCACGGGTTTGGGCGACGCTGTTTTATTGATAAAATACGCCTTCCCGGAAGTATTGGGCGGCAGCTCGGTGTTGAATTTGGGAGCGGGGGGAAAAATCCCACTAGGAAAATCTGATTTGACGACCGAAGAAGGAGTACAGTTGAACGCAGATCTTCAGCCGGGAAGCGGCGCTTGGGATGCCCTTGGTTGGATGTCGATTTCTAAAAATTTGGGATTTAGACCTTCGGCCACCCTTTCGGGGAGTGTTACCTATAGATATACCGGAAAGAACGATTCCTATTTGAACAATACGGCGGTCTATGAATTCGGAAACGTACTTCAGGCCAATGTGGGGTATACCGATCAATTCTTGCTGTTCAATACCGTCTTTAATCCCGGTTTAATCGTCAAGTACCGCAAGGCGGATTCCGACGAAATCGATACCACTACCTTACCCAATACCGGAGGGGAATGGATTTTTATCAGGCCTGAGCTGCTGGCAAAAATTACCCCTGCCCTGACGCTTTCGACCCGATTGGAAATACCAATTTATAGCTATGTAGATGGTACACAGCTGACCCCGACCTTGCGCTTTAGCGCCGGCTTGTCGTATACATTTAAAAAGAGTACCGTATTGAACCCTTAAATAGATTACACTATGAGAAATGCAATCCTACTACTATTAGTTTCCTCGACCTTATTATGTCAATGTAGCACATCAAGTACTAACAGTCAAACGGTTGATTCCAATGCCACGGAATGGAGCATACCCATTTCGGAAGTTTTGGATGGCGGCCCGGGCCGAGACGGTATTCCCGCCTTGGAAAACCCTAGTTTTTTAACTGCTACAGAGGCTACTTTCTTGGTTGATAACGATTTGGTTATCGGTTACAAAAATGGGGATGATGTTCGGGCATATCCGCATAATATCCTCGATTGGCATGAGATTGTTAACGATAACATCGGTGATGTCTCGCTTGCCGTAACTTATTGCCCCTTGACCGGTACCGGTATTGGGTGGAACCGGATTATTCGAGGCCAGGAAACCACCTTCGGCGTTTCAGGGTTATTGTATCAAACGAACTTGATGCCTTTTGATAGGGCAACGGAAAGTAACTGGTCACAGCTATTGAACGAATCGGTCAATGGAAGTCTTATCGGTGAAAAGATAGACGTGATCACTCTCGTGGAAACCGATTGGAAAACATGGAAGGACCTCTATCCGGATACCAAAGTAGTTGGTCGGGATACCGGTTTTTCAAGAACCTATGGCACTTATCCGTATGGGGATTACAGGACGAACAACACTTCTTTTTTGTTTCCTACACCAAAAGATGATAGGTTGCCCGCTAAAGATAGGGTTCACGCCATCATTGATGAATCGAACGCCAAAGTATTTCAATTTAGCGATTTCACCAGTACTCCTGTAATCAAAGACACCTTTATGGGGCGGAATTACCTTCTTGTGGGCAATGAAAATTTTATCATGTCTTATGCGCTGAACAGTTCGCAGGATGCGCTGGATTTTGAGTATGCCTTCGACGGTAACTCAGAGGTCATTTTTTCGGATAATGAAGGGAATTCCTGGAATATTTTCGGGGAAGCGGTCGCAGGCCCTAGGGAAGGGGAGCGGTTAGCGTCCTCTACGGCGTTTATGGCCTATTGGTTTTCCATTCCTGCATTCTATGAAACGGAAATTTTTGGCAATTAGGTATTTCCTTGTCCCCGAAATCTAAAGAACCGTTCACTACCGGCTAGTGGGCGGTTTTGAGTTTGTGTGCCCTTAATCGGCATCATCGACCATCCTACCCCTGTGGAAGGAAAAGCCTGTATTTTTGGTTAGAGTCCATAGACCCTAATTCACGCGAATGGTTTGAACTTCAGAAAATAACGTACCATCTTGACTCATACCTTCGATATAAAGTTTCAGGTTTTCCAGTCCGTATTTGGGGATTTTAAGGCTAGTCTTTCCTTGCATATCCACTAATAGGGCAGGCTCCCAATGAACTGAACCGTATTGGAGATAATCTTGGGAAGAATAGGAAGAATATTTAGGATTGTAATACTCTTTCGGTCTCTCAAAGCCTTCGTTCAATAGAATATTAGCTTTGGTCTCTAAAGGCTTTTTTCTTTTGCTGGTCACCAATATCGGTCCATGGGTGCTTTGATATATTACGTAGTCAAAAAGGGCCATCGAGTTATCGTAAAAACCAAAGTCGTTGATTCCATCGATTATTACTCCTACTGGAATTTTTTCGGGCCCTCTGGTGTAAAACGCATAGGTTAAACCGCTCTTGTAATCAAAAAAGGTTCGAAAGCCTAGTTTTCTAATGAAATTGGCAAGGGTTCCCTTTTCATCCGTAATTTTCAAACCTGTCATCGAGCTGTTCCTTAAGAAGAATTTTTTTTGCATTTCAGTACTGACGGTAACATTTTCCAGAGTAATGATATTTTCGTTGTCATTAGTTTCTAAACCGGAGAGACTTGAATAGGAGGGGTAGTCCCCAACTTTTTCGGGGTAGCGATACTTGCCAATGTCCAAATCGTCAGGTTCGATAGCCGAGAATGCCTTGAGCTCAACCTTTGGCTTCGAGGGTTTTCCTTCGCCATCAAATAGGATAGCGGATACTGGACTATCTTTAAACACAATAGCGTTCGGAATATCGAATTGTCCCGAATCATTGATTTTTGCAACATACTGGCTATTTGTGCTTCCTTCCAAAAGAAAAATAGTTCGCTTATCCTTCTTCACATTCTGTACGCTGCCGGTCAAAGAAATCCCTTTTTCCATCGATACTTCGTTGTTGGTTTGAGACGTAAATACGTTCGTCCAATCATACTTGCTCCAGCCTTGGCTCAGTAAAAGATTGTCGAGCTCATAACTTTTTTTCCGATCCATATCCCGAAAATAGTAAGGCGCATTTTCTACCTGGGTTTTAATGTAGGGGCGTAATAGGAAAGCGGAGGTTATCGAATTGTTGGGGTGGTTTGCCTTTGTTTCCGAAGGCAGGATGGAGATACTCAGGTTAGTAGGCGTATACTCTTGAGAAAATAGATCGAGCTGAATACTTAGGGAATCTTTGAGATTTTTTTGGCGGCCTATTTTCGTGGAAACATTTCCGATTTTGAGGCCGGCATTATTGAACAAAAGTCGCTCTGCGATTGGGTTCAAGTCTTGGTCGAATAAGGTCAGAATATTGATCCCGGGCCATAATTTATCCTTGGTAAAGGCCAAGGTCTTTTCTTCACCTTCGAACTGAAAGCTGTTCAGCATTAACAGACCATCTCGATGTATGGCAATATGAAAATCTTTGCCCTTTATATTGGTTAGGGTTTTGGCATTCGTATGTAAGGCGATGGTTATTTTCTCTTCATTGAGATTGTTCGCTGAGAAGACAACCCCAGTATCCATTGCTTTGGGTATGGCCTTGGTAATGGTTTTTTCATTTGGCAATGTAATGACCAGCGAATACGCTTTATTCTCTTGATAATAAAAATTGAACTTTCCGATTCCGTAAGTATTACTGTATATGTGTTCCAGGACCTGCGAGCCATCGGTGGCCACGACCTTGCCCTCCTGAAAGGGAACGCCCCTCCCATTTTGGTCCACAAGCTTAAAACTTATCGTATTCCGAGCTTCGGAAAGCATATGTCCCCCTTCTGGCAATAATTGAATACCATAATTCTCGGAGAGTTCGGTATCCTGAGCTGGGCGGGAGCCGTCCCGAATCTCTATTTTTTGGACATAGGAATCATCTTCCTTGAAGTTTTTCATCCATTTTGTATGGGCTTTTACGAAAAAATCCCCGTTACCATATACAGGCTTCACTTCGAAAGAACCTATGGCAATACCTTCGTTTACGTAAAAAACACCTTTGGTCAATTGTTTGCCCTCCGAATTGTAAAGGCCGCAATATAAATTCGTGGTTTTATTGAAGGGTAGACCGGTTTTTGCGTCGTAGAGATAAGCAGTGAACCAAATGTGTTCCCCGTTCAGGTAGGACGTCTTGTTCAGGTGTAAGTATACTTTTTCCCTTGGAAGTTCAAAGTAACGGGAATAGGTACTTTCAAGTTCTTCTACCTCGTTGTTCTGGGAAAAACCGGATTGTAGAAGGGCTAGGAGGATAGCAAATATGAATTTTTTCATGATTTTTAAGCAAGGTTCCCTTTAAAGATAAAGCATAAAAACGAAAAAACCGCCCTTGGGATACATGGGCGGTTCTGACAACTAAATTGTTATTAGTAGGTTACCACTACATCATTCCGGGCATACCGCCTCCTCCCATCGGTGGGCCGGCAGGAGTGTCCTCTTTAATATCGGTCAATGCACATTCGGTAGTCAAGATCATCCCGGAAACGGAAGCGGCATTTTCCAACGCTACTCGAGTTACTTTCTTGGGATCGATGATTCCTGCCTTTAGCATATCAACGTAGTTATCCGATTTGGCGTCATATCCGAAATCGCCCTTTCCATCAAGGATTTTCGCAACGACTACGGAACCTTCTCCGCCAGCATTGGATACGATTGTACGCAATGGTGCTTCAATGGCCCGTGCTACGATCTGTAGTCCGGTCTCTTCATCGGCATTTTCAGGTTTGATCTTGCTCAAAACGGATTTAGCACGCAATAAGGCAACGCCACCACCGGCAACAATACCTTCTTCGACGGCCGCTCGGGTAGAATGCAACGCATCGTCAACACGATCTTTCTTTTCCTTCATTTCCACCTCAGAGGCAGCACCGACATAAAGTACGGCGACACCACCGGCCAATTTGGCCAAACGCTCTTGTAACTTCTCTTTGTCGTAATCGGAAGTCGTTGTTTCGATTTGCGATTTGATCTGGTTTACGCGCGTCTTAATGGTCTTGGCTGCGCCGCTTCCATTTACGATCGTGGTATTGTCTTTGTCAATCGATACCTTTTCACAAGTACCCAACATATCCATGGTCGTGTTGTCCAAAGAAAAACCTCTTTCCTCGGAAATTACCGTACCTCCTGTAAGGATGGCAATGTCTTCCAACATCGCTTTTCTTCTATCTCCGAAACCAGGCGCTTTCACCGCCGCGATTTTTAAAGAACCTCTCAATTTGTTCACTACCAAAGTAGCCAATGCCTCCCCGTCAACATCTTCTGCGATAATCAACAAGGGTTTTCCAGACTGTACAACAGGCTCGAGCACCGGAAGCAAATCTTTCATTGCCGAGATTTTCTTGTCGAACAACAAAATATAAGGGTTCTCCAATTCAGAGGTCATTTTTTCGGAATCGGTAACGAAATAAGGAGACAAATAGCCCCTGTCGAATTGCATACCTTCCACAACATCTACATAGGTATCGGTACCTTTGGCTTCTTCAACGGTGATAACGCCTTCTTTGCCCACTTTGTTGAAGGCTTGGGAAATCAAGTCGCCGATGGTCTCATCGTTGTTTGAAGAGATAGAGGCCACCTGCTTGATTTTTTCCTCTGAATCACCGACTTTTTTGGATTGTTTCGAGAGGTTCGCTACGATGGCCTCGACCGCCTTATCGATTCCTCTTTTCAAATCCATCGGATTGGCACCTGCAGCCACGTTCTTCAAGCCTTCTTTTACGATAGCTTGAGCCAAAACGGTAGCCGTAGTGGTACCATCACCGGCCAAGTCGTTGGTCTTTGAAGCAACTTCCTTTACCATTTGGGCGCCCATGTTCTCTAGAGCATCCGCCAATTCTATTTCCTTAGCTACGGTAACACCATCTTTGGTCACCTGTGGCGCGCCAAAGGATTTGCTGATGATTACGTTGCGACCTTTTGGTCCCAAGGTTACTTTTACTGCATTTGCCAATGCATCGACACCTCTTCGGAGGCCATCGCGTGCATCGATATCAAATTTTATGTCTTTTGCCATAAGTTCATTTTTTATTTTCATTCCCGCGAAGGCGGGAATCGGTTCATTTTTATTTCCCACTTGTACTGAACTCGTTTCAGTAAAGGCGAGAATTTTTTTAGTTATTCTTTATTGTTATTTTCAAATTGCTTAGCGCATCGTGTAGTAAAGATTCCCACCTACGTGGGAATACGTAACGATAATGCTAAATGATTGCAATGATGTACTTCTCTTGCATCATGAGGTAATCGTTACCTTCCCATTTTAGCTCTGTACCACCGAATTTCTCGTAGATAACTTTGTCGCCGACCTTAACGGAGATTTTTTCGTCTTTGGTGCCGGGACCTACGGCAATAACCTTACCTTTTTGGGGTTTTTCTTTGGCGGTATCGGGAATGTAAATACCTGAAGCGGTTTTGGTTTCGGCCGCCATTGGTTCAATAAGAACCCTATCAGCCAATGGTTTAATACTTACTTTAGCCATATGATTTTTAGTTTTAAGTTGAAATTTATATTTGTGTTCTTGAAAAGTTGTATAAAAAGCAGAAATTATGCCATGGTATAAAAACTGACACTTTGTGAAAACAAAAATGCCAGCTTGTCATTTGGGCTGGCATTTTGTATGATGTTCTCTTTATGTTATTGAGCGCTGTCACCTGGAGTCGGTTCCGAAGGTACCGCAGTTGGCAAATCAGCTTCTGGAACGGTTTCGGGAATCGCATCGGGTAATTCTTCGGGTACGGTCGTTTCGATACCGTCACCGTTCAATAATTTAGAGTCGCCATCACCGAACTTACCCGGTAAGGCGATGTTGGATGCTAAAATCAATGCGACCAATATGGCACCTAGCGTCCATGTACTTTTATCAAGAAAATCCCCTGTCTTCTTTACCCCGCCGACAACCTGACTTCCACCTCCGCCAAATGAGGACGACAATCCGCCGCCTTTAGGGTTTTGTACCATAATGACCAAAACCAACAAGAAACAGACTACAATGATGAGAATCAGAAATATTGTAAATGTGCTCATGCGTACTTAGGAATTTTCTTTTTGAATTTTTTCTACCGCTTTAATTCGGTCTGCAAAGAAACCACTTTTTTCCGGATATTTCAAACTTAAAATTTTGTAGGCCTGTAGGGCTTTTTTATACTTTTTTTGCTCTACGTATACCCGTGCCAAGGTTTCGGTCATGAGCTCATTTTGATTGATGTTGACCGACGATGAAATGTCTACTTTAGGACTGTCTTTAGTAGGCACGATTTTCGGATTTTCGGCGATGAACTTGTCGATCAATTCGAATTTTTTGTGCTTCAAAACATCTTCTTCCAACGGAAAGGAAATCGGTTCGAGATCATCTCCGCTTTTGTATTTGTCTTTTCGCTTTATCGTTTTGAGTGAGGCCAGTTGCAACCATTCGCTAAAAGAATGCTTTTCTCTTTTGGTAAAGGGTAGGGGCTCGCCTATTTCCAGAGTTTCGTGTTCGGTGGTCGGCTGTGCGGTCTTTTTGGCTTCAAAAAGTTCTGGGTCCAAAATGGTCTCAGCGTCGGCAACGGTAAGCGGCAGGGGTTGGTCTTCGGTGGATGCCTCTACCGATTTAGTTATGGGTTTGACATCAGCTACGATTTCCTCGGAAGTCGTTTCTATTTCGGCCAAGGGAGTGGCCTTACCGGAAATACGGTCTGCAATGTCGTTTTGTAGAAATTCTTCGGAAGTGATGTAATCGAATAAAATATCCCTATCGGTGGTATAGGCAGCGGCCAATTTCAGGGCATTGTTGTACTTGAAACTATTCAAATTTCGAAGTCCCTTTAAATGAAGAGCCCGCGCAGCCTGAAAATAAGGATACTCGTTAAGGACATCTTCCAATTGATTGGTTTGCTCGGAGGAAACCACCTTATCGGGATGTTGCAAAAGATATGTAAAATCAGGTACGTTCAAATTTCAAGTGTCAAATACAAATAAAAAATTCAAATTCAAGTTTTGCATTATGGGTTAGGCGAGGAATGCCAGATTTTTTTTTCAATACTTTTCTAAAATCCAACATTACCAATCCGCCAAGGAGGCATTAAAAATATCCTGTGTGATCCGCTCAAAGATGATTTCGTGTGCTTCCGACTTTACGGTGGCTAGCTGTAAGTTCGCATCATAATCGAAGAAGAAGGAAAACCGCTGGTCAAAATCGGCATCTTCTTTTGTGTTGTTGTAAAAACGGACTTTCACTGCAATCGTCAATCTATTCTGCGCGGCGTTTTGATCGGCGGTAGCGGTCATGGGAGAAATTCGGTATTCCACGATTTCTCCTTCGTACAATAAATCGGCATTGCCGTTGTTCACCAAGGTCAAGGTCGACTGATCCTGTATGCGGTCTTGCAAGGCCAAGGTGAAATCGCGATCCATACCAGGTTCAAAAGTAGAACCTGGACTCTGGCTCGCATAGTTCTGAAAGTAGTTGACCTGAAAAGTTTCGGCCGTACCTACGTTACCGCCGGTAAAGTTGTACACACCGCATCCGCTTGCGAATAGGGCAAGTACTACGACTAGGATACTATTCTTACTAATATTCAAATTTTTTCGTTTATTTCAAATATCAAATTCAAATAGCCGAATTACAAATAAGAAATCGGCTTTTATCAAAACTTTAATACCGGACTATAAATCGTACTGCTTTATTTTTCGATACAAGGTGCGTTCGGAAATGCCTAATTCTGCTGCAGCGGCCTTTCTTTTGCCTCTATTGCGATCGAGCGATTTTTTGATAAGTTCCACTTCCTTTTCCTGCAACGACAAGGTTTCCTCTTCTTCGATTTCCTCTGCGAAATGATACTTGTCCTCGGTTACGGGTGCTGAATAGGAAGGATTCTCCTGTCTTGATTCCGGCAGATGAAGCACCTCGAGCGCATCTTTTTCTTCTTCGTCCTGAGTGGTTTCGCCGTTGTCGCCGTAGATTTTTTGTATGAGTGTTTCGTTCTCTTCCTGAACCTTTTCGGTATCATTGTTCTTCAACAACTCCAACGTAAGCTTTTTTAAATCGTTCAGGTCACCTTTCATATCGAACAATACCTTATAAAGTATCTCCCTTTCATTGCTAAAGTCGCTCTCTTTGCTTTTTTGGCCAACCACCGCCGGAAGGTTAGAGCCACCAGTAGTGGGTAAGTAGCTGCTTAAGGCTGCTGAACTAATGATTCTGCTTTCCTCTAAGACTGAAATTTGCTCTGCGATATTTCGCAATTGGCGAATGTTTCCAGGCCAACGGTACTTTAATAATATCTGAACGGCATCGTCTTGCAGGCGAATGGTGGGCATTTTGTATTTCTGCCCGAAATCGGAGGCAAACTTTCGAAATAATAAATGAATATCCTCGGTACGTTCCCGTAATGGCGGGATGTTGATCTCAACGGTACTCAATCGATAATAAAGATCTTCACGGAATTTTTCTTTTTTGATGGCTTCGAACATATTCACGTTGGTGGCCGCTACGATTCGCACATCGGTTTTTTGGGTTTGCGAAGACCCCACTTTCAAAAATTCACCATTTTCAAGTACCCGCAACAGTCGCACTTGGGTGGTTAACGGCAACTCGCCCACTTCATCCAAGAAAATGGTTCCGCCATCGGCGACTTCAAAATAACCGCTACGGGTCTGCGTGGCACCGGTAAAAGCACCTTTCTCATGACCGAAAAGTTCACTGTCGATCGTGCCTTCGGGAATCGCCCCGCAATTTACCGCAATATATTTCGCATGCTTTCTATGGGATAACGAATGTATGATTTTGGGAATGGATTCTTTTCCAACACCACTTTCACCCGTCACCAAGACCGAGATGTCGGTGGGTGCCACTTGGGTAGCCTTTTCTATTGCGCGGTTGAGTTTGGGATCGTTCCCGATAATCTCAAACCGTTGTTTTATAGACTGTATGTTTTCCATTTTCTCTCTAATTGTTCTCAGAATACCCCACGGCCTCCCCCATCAAGGTGGCAGAGGTACAACTGGTCATTTTTACCATCACGAAATCGCCTACTTTATAGTGTTCCTTGGGAAAAACAGCCACTGTGTTTTGTGAATTGCGTCCCTTCCAATGGGTATCCGACTTCTTGGATAGGCCCTCAATCAGGATTTCCTGCGTTTTCCCTACGTGCTGTTCGGTCCGGTATTGACAGTGTTCACGCTGCAATGCGATAATTTCGGCCAAGCGTCTTTTTTTGGTTTCCAGGGGTACGTCGTCTTTCAGTTTTCGAGCGGCCATTGTACCCGGTCGTTCGGAGTACGCATACATAAATCCGTAGTCGTACTTTACATACTCCAACAAAGACAGGGTATCCTGATGATCTTCTTCCGTTTCGGTCGGAAAACCGCTGATCATGTCTTGGGAGATGGCACAATCTGGAATGATCTTGCGAATATTATCGATCAATTCAAAATATTCTTCCCTGGTATGCAAACGGTTCATTTTCTTCAAAATCCTATTGCTGCCGCTCTGCACCGGTAAATGAATATAGTTGGGAATGTTATCATTTTTGGCCATGACATGAATTACATCCAAGGTCATATCCTGTGGATTGGAAGTGGAAAACCGAAAGCGCATTTTAGGTTGGGCCTGCGCCGCCATTTCCAGCAATTGTGCAAAGTCGACAGCCGTGGCTTTTTGCATTTCGGAGGCTTTTTCGAACCCCTTTTTCAATCCGCCGCCGTACCATAGGTAGCTATCAACATTCTGACCAAGTAAGGTAACTTCCTTGAAACCCTTATCCCACAACTCGTTGATTTCATTAATAATCGACTGTGGTTCCCGACTGCGTTCCCTTCCTCTGGTAAAAGGCACAACGCAAAAGGTGCACATATTGTCGCAACCCCGGGTGATCGACACAAATGCCGTTACCCCATTGCTGTTCAGGCGAACGGGTGCGACATCGCCATAGGTTTCTTCTTTCGAAAGGATGACGTTTACCGCATTTCGCCCTTCGTCTATTTCTTGAATTAGATTGGGAAGGTCTTTATAGGCATCCGGCCCTACGACCATGTCTACGATTTTTTCTTCTTCCAGTAATTGGCTTTTGAGTCGCTCGGCCATACAGCCCAAAACGCCGACTTTCATATGCGGTCTTTCTTTTTTGATGGCGTTGAACTTCTCTAAGCGCTTGCGAACGGTAAGTTCTGCCTTCTCCCGGATAGAGCAGGTGTTGACCAGCACCAAATCGGCTTCTTCGAGCCGTTCCGTAGTGTTGAAACCTTCGGTGGCCAAGATGGACGCCACGATTTCGCTATCGGAAAAATTCATTTGGCAGCCATAGCTCTCAATATAGAGTTTACGCGTATTCTTTGCGTTTTTCGCTATCGAGAGCGAAGAGCCCTGAACCGATTCGTCTATAATTTTTTCCATTTTGTACCTATCGCATTAGGGGAAGGCAAAGATAGCACTAAATACAGGTTTGTGACAAATTGACAGGCAAAAATTAACCGTAATTGGGAATGATATTCTAACTCATTTGCAAGTGCATTTGAAAATCGATTAGTTATTTTACAGCGGTTTTCGCGCAATCAGGCTGATATGCAAAACTAACCCAAAACAATACCATGCCCAATCAGCATTTATAGCAGTGTACCTTTGTCTTTCCGGTTGGCGCGATTCCTTTTCACATCGAAATATTAAAATTTTCTTGCTCGAACGCAACTATTAGGTATTTTGCTCATCTTTAGGGTGTAACCAATAAATACTCCTCAAATGAAACTCAAGATGCTTTTTTGCGTTTTCGTCGCCTGTTTCTATCTTCTATCTTGCGACGACCAAGACGATAAATACGGTAATTACCTTGTGGCCACTCCGCTAACGATGAACCTGTCGGAATTTAAGGATGATGCGATTGCAGTAACCGATCCCGTACCTATCGAAGTTTCAGGGAAAATATACGCCTATGGCAATTATATTTTCGTGAACGATGTCAATCGTGGTTTTCACGTACTCGATAATACCGATGCCACCGCCCCCAAGAATATCGCCTTTATTAAATTGGAAGGCAATTACGATATCTCGATTAAGAACAATAGGCTTTATGCCGATAGTTATGGCGATTTGGTGGTGATGGATATCTCGGACATTGACAACATTCAGATGATAACAAGGGTCGACAATGCCATTTACGACGATTATGGATATACCTTTCCGACCTACGTAGAATGGCCTCAAGCAGATTTTTATGAATATGGTGATCTTGATTATGCCACCGATGCCATCATCGGGTGGGAAGTACGTACCGAAAAGAGGTTGATTTCCGAGTTTGAAGAACGGTCTAATAATGCGACCTTGGATAATTTCGCCGTCAATAGTGCGGAATCGGGTGCGCCTTCTACCGGCCAAGGGGGTTCTTTGGCCCGCTTTAAAATAGTCGACGAGTATCTCTATGCAGTAGACTATAGTAGCATAAATATTTTTGATATTTCGGATTTGAACAATCCACAGACCCTAGAGAAGGTTTGGGCCAACGGCACCATTGAAACCATCTTCAATCAGGGCGATCTACTTTTCTTGGGCGGTACCCAGGGCATGTATATTTATGATATCTCTACACCGGCCACACCTACCTTTGTTTCGGAATTTCGACATGGCACTGCTTGTGATCCTGTTGTCGTAGATGGGGACTATGCCTACGTTACCCTTCGCGGGGGCAATGTCTGTGGGGGCACCGAAAGCGGATTGTACGTAGTGGATATCTCAACTCTGGAAACCCCCGAATTGAAGACCTTCTATGCCATGAGCGAACCCTATGGTCTCGGCTTCAAGGGAGATAGGCTTTTTGTCTGCGATGGCAGCAATGGGTTGAAGGTGTTCAATAAAGCGCTGTCGCCGAACCTCATACAAATCAATCATTTTAAGGATATAAATACCTACGATGTGATACCCTTACCAAACTCACTTTTGATGATCGGGGACAAGGTGCTCCATCAATACGAGTACACTCAGGATAACATTCGTCTGCTCAGCAGCTTTCAACTGGATTAAGATGTGGTCTTAAAGTATGCATACGCTCTTCGTAAGTATCGGGCGAGAACTATTCCAAGGATATCATTTTGATTTTGTTTTCCGTAACTTGATTATTGATGGTGTCGATATATTCCTGCATTAAAGCATTTAGTGCGTTAATTTCGGTATCCAATTCTTTGGTAATCTCCGCGAAGAATTCCAGCGCCTGATCGGTCGGTGGGTAATCGCCTCGTTGCGAATCGGCCATTAAAAAAGCAAGGCGATTGTTGATTCGTATACCGTAATTCAAGGGGTCTTGCCGGCTTTGGTTTTTGGTCATATGAATGTTGTTCTCTATTACATCGATTTTCGTTTCGAACGCTTTGATAAGGTCCTGAAGTTGTTGATGATCTTTCGATTTTCTTTTGAGATAGTCCAAATCTTTCTTTACCGTTCTGATTTCGGTGATGGCGTTGTTGGCACGGCTCACTTGGTCGCGAACGGCCATAAGAAAATCGAATTGCTTTTTGAAGTCCATTTCCGTGTTGGGCAGTCTGGGGTCTTTTAAAACCGAAAAAGTTTCTTCCAATACCTCGCCATTATAGGTCATTCTCACCTTATAGTCGCCAGGTATCGCCTTAGGGCCAACATTGGGCGACGAGTAAAAAACCATCCCTTCGAAAGTCTGATAGCCCGGATACCTCATATTCCAGATAAGCCGATTTCCACCTGAGGTTACTTTTAAAGGTTTCTCGGCCTCCGGGTCCAATTTGTTTTCCTTGGCAGTGGTAGCGAATTTTTGGATGGGTGTCCCGTCCATTTCGAGAATTTCAATCCGCACGGTATCGGTTTTCTTGCTGTCTTTTATGTAATAATTTATAATGGCCCCGTTAGGATGGTTTTGCCCGTAAAGTTTCGTGTTCGGTTCTCCCCTTCCATCGGATTGTTGCATGCGATAGGCCCGATCTGGTTTGAATAGATGAAAGTCCTTCCCGGCCATTTTCGATGAAAGCTGATGTAATGGCGTTAGGTCATCTATCATCCAAAAACTACGACCATGGGTCGCAGCGATCAAGTCGTTGTCCCGTACCTCAAGATCTCGAATGGCGGTTATGGGCAAATTCAGTTGAAAAGACGACCAATTGGCCCCATCGTCAAAAGAGACGTACATGCCCCATTCGGTTCCGGCGTATAAAAGTCCTTCCCTGGTCTTGTCGGAGCGGATGGCGCGGGTGTAGTGGTTTTTTGCTATTCCAGAAGTGATGACTTTCCATGTTTTTCCATAATCGGCGGTTTTATATATGTATGGTGTATAATCGCCGAATTTGTAGGAGGTCGCCGCGACATAGGCCGTTCCTTTTTGAAATGGGCTGGGGTCGATGCAGTTGATCATGTTCAATTTCGGGCTCATAGCGGCGGGGGGTGTGATGTCTTCCCAGTTGGCACCATTGTCACGGGTAATGTGAATGAGGCCATCATCGCTACCTACCCAAATGACACCTTCTTCCAG
Organism: Aggregatimonas sangjinii; assembly: GCF_005943945.1. GTDB lineage: Bacteria > Bacteroidota > Bacteroidia > Flavobacteriales > Flavobacteriaceae > Pelagihabitans > Pelagihabitans sangjinii. Next base: position 248,980 of record NZ_CP040710.1, read on the forward strand.
TGGCGATTCATTGATGGCAAAGAGGTTCGAGTAGAATTCCGCTCCAGTATTGTCCTGGGTAATCGGGCCGCCCGAAGACTTTATGGTTTCCGGAAGACCGCGTGTCAGGTCCGGTGAAATGGTCTTCCAAGTCTGTCCTTCATTGGTAGTGGCATGCAGGAAGTTCGATCCGGCATACAGGGTGTTCTGATCGTGAATGCTAAATTTTACGGGGAAATTCCAATTAAAGCGGTATTTCATGACTTCGGCTCCCGAGCCTGCGGGATTATCGGGCCAAATGTTGATGGAACGGGTTTGGTCGATGCTGTGATCGGTGCGCATCATATATCCTTTATAGGTGCCTCCGTACACAATATCCGTATTCTTTGGATCGGGAGCCAAGTGCGCACTTTCGCCACCCGCGGTAGGTTCCCAATCGCGTTCTGTAATAGTGGCTCCCGAGCTACGACTTTTTATGCGCACGGTACTATTGTCTTGTTGCGCCCCGTAAATGCGATACGGAAATGTATTATCGGTCACGATTCTGTAGAACTGGGCGGTTGGCTGATTGTAATAGGTAGACCAATTGTTACCACCGTCATTCGAGATTTGGGCCCCGCCATCATCGGCGATGACCATGCGCTTATTGTTTTCCGGGTCTATCCAAAGGTCGTGGTGGTCTCCATGGGGCGCATTCTTTAATTCGAAAGTTTTGCCACCGTCGGTCGAAACCCCGTAACTCACGTTCATTACATAGAGCTTGTCTTTGTTTTGGGTATCGGCATAAATGCGCGTATAGTACCAAGCTCGCTGTCGCAGCGCTCTGTTTTCATTTATTTTTTCCCAAGTCTTTCCGGCATCATCGGAGCGATAGAGTCCGCCGGCCTCTGCCTCTATCAAGGCCCAGACCCTATTGGAGTCTACCGGCGATACGCTTATGCCCACTATGCCCCATGGTCCTCCGGGCAATCCGGGAAGTTTCGAAATATCGGTCCATGAGTCGCCAGCATCCGTGCTTTTAAACAGTTTACTGCCCGGGCCGCCGCTATCCATTCGGTAGCCGTTGCGTTTCATTTCCCAAGTGGCGGCATAGAGTATTCTGGGATTGTTGGGGTCCAAGACTAGATCGCCTCCACCGGCCTTATCACTCTCATATAGGATTTTTTCCCAGTTCAAACCTCCGTCTGTCGAGCGGAAAATACCACGCATCTCATTGGGTTTCCACAGGTTGCCAATTGCGGCGACGTAGACGATATCGGGATTGGTGGGGTGAATTCGAATTCGTGCGATATGTTCCGATTCCTTAAGACCTATAAATTTCCAGGTTTCGCCGGCATCGGTACTTTTCCAAAGTCCGTTGCCAGAGGAAACATTCCCCCTCAACGTCTGTTCGCCTTCACCTACGTAAATAATATTAGGATCCGACTCGGAAACGGCAACCGCCCCGATCGAACCGCCAAAGTAGCCATCGGAAATACAACTCCAGCTACTGCCAGCATCGGTCGTTTTCCATACACCTCCGCCAGCGGTACCCATGTAGTATAGGTCCGGGTCTCCAATTACACCGGATACCGTTCCTGCCCTTCCTCCCCGAAAAGGGCCTATCAGGCGCCATTCCAAACTGTTGTACAGCGATTCCGGGTAACTCGTGATAGCGTCATTTTTATTTTTTTTGCGTTGTGCGCTCGATTCCCAAGAAAAACCTAAAAGAAGAATCGCGAAAAGATAGAAAAGTATTTTTTTCATAAGGTTAGGTCAATTTGATTATTCTAAAAATAGCGAAGTCCTACCGTTTTTCAATCAATTGAAGATGTGAAAATCTCATAGAACGAGAAGCTTCTAGGCGACTGTTCGTTCTTTTTATCATATGGGCCGTATGATTGGTAGGAAACATCAATTTCAAAATATCATGAAGAAATGGAGAACAGGGGGGTAAATGAAAGGAATTTTTTTAGGATTAGAAAGCTACCCGGAAGACGCTCTAAAGGCCGTATTCCTATTCCAAAGGATCAATAAATTTGCATTGGCCCGATGCCGGATTCCTGGGCTCTGGGTCACCACATTTTAGAGTGTATATATATAAGGTATCGGTTAAAATTAAAAATTCACCTACTTTTGTTGCATCAAAAAAGCATATATGGCCAAGAATCTGGTAATAGTAGAGTCGCCTGCAAAGGCAAAAACGATTGAAAAATTCTTAGGGAAGGATTATAAGGTAGAGTCTAGTTTTGGACATATCGCCGATCTGCCTTCCAAAGAGTTGGGTGTTGATGTTGATAATGATTTTAGTCCAAAATATATTATCGATGACGATAAAAAGGCCTTGGTCAAAAAATTAAAGGACCTTGCTAAAAAAGCCGATACGATTTGGCTGGCGAGTGATGAAGACCGTGAGGGGGAGGCTATTTCATGGCATTTGTCGGAAACCTTGGGCCTTGAAAAGGATAAGACCAGACGTATTGTTTTTAATTCGATTACCAAAAACGCCATTCAGAAGGCGATTGCCAATCCACGGGAAATCAACTATGACCTTGTTAATGCGCAGCAGGCGAGAAGGGTATTGGATCGCTTGGTCGGCTATCAACTATCCCCGGTTTTGTGGAAAAAAATTAAACCGGGCCTTTCCGCAGGTAGGGTACAGTCGGTAGCGGTACGTTTGATCGTAGAACGGGAAAGGGATATCGAAGAATTTACCCCTGAGGCATCCTTTAAAATTTCCGCACAATTCAAAACCTCCTCGGGAGCTGTTTTCGCGGCCAAAGTGAACAAGACCTTTGCTTCGAAAGCCGAAGCCGAGGCTTTTCTTAAAAAGAATATTGATGCCGACTTTTCTGTCGGGAGCTTGGACAAAAAGCCGGCGAAGAAATCGCCTTCGGCCCCGTTTACCACATCAACCTTACAGCAGGAAGCGTCGCGTAAGCTTTATTTTTCCGTAGGCCGAACCATGCAGGTCGCCCAACGTTTGTATGAAGCCGGTTTGATTACTTATATGAGAACCGATAGCGTAAACCTTTCCGGTGAGGCGATAGCGGCTGCTAAAGAGGCCATTATCGAAAATTACGGCGAGAAATATCACACTGTACGAAATTTTAAAGGAAAGGCAAAAGGTGCCCAAGAGGCACATGAGGCCATTCGTCCGACCAACATGGCAATGCACTCGCCATCCTTGGAACGCGACCAGTCCAAACTATACGAATTGATTTGGAAAAGGGCGATCGCCTCTCAGATGAGCGACGCGCAATTAGAGCGCACCAACGTTAAGATTGCCGCCAATACCCATAAAGAGGAATTCTCGGCGAACGGGGAGGTCATCAAGTTCGATGGTTTTTTGAAGGTGTATATGGAAAGTAGCGATGAAGAGGATACCGCCGAAGAGCAGGAGGGCATGTTGCCGGCAATGAAAGTAGGTGAGAAGCTTGATAACAACCACATCACGGCTACAGAACGTTTTTCCAGACCTCCGTACCGGTTTACGGAAGCGTCTTTGGTAAAGAAACTGGAAGAACTTGGTATTGGAAGACCGTCTACCTACGCACCTACCATTTCCACCATTCAGAATAGGGGCTATGTCGAGAAAGGAACCGTTGAAGGCACCGAAAGAAAGTATGTGCAGTTGTTGCTTGAAGCCGACACCTTGAAAGAAGCGGAACTCAGCGAGATGGTCGGTTCTGATAAAGGAAAGCTGGTGCCTACGGATATCGGTATGATCGTGAACGATTTTCTGGTAAGCAATTTTGCGAATATATTGGATTACAACTTTACGGCGAACGTTGAAGAAAGTTTTGATGAGATTGCCGATGGTTCACAGGATTGGAAGAAAATGATGAAGGACTTTTACAAAGACTTTCATCCCAATGTGCTGGACGTAGAGGAAAATGCCGACCGTGCAAGCGGGGAACGGGTTTTGGGAAAAGACCCGAAAACAGGACGTCAGGTATCGGTACGGTTGGGCCGTTTCGGACCTATGGTGCAAATAGGAACGGTAGAGGAGGAAGAAAAGCCAAAGTTCGCTAGTCTGTTACCCGATCAATCGTTAAACACGATTACGTATGATGAGGCCATGGAACTGTTCACGCTCCCAAGAAAGTTGGGCGTCTATAAAGGTGAGGAGGTAGAGGCCAATGTCGGACGCTTCGGGCCCTATGTGCGTTATGGTAAAAAGTTCGTGTCCTTGGCGAAAGGGGAAAGCGCCTTTGATGTTGATATGGAGCGGGCAACGGAATTGATCAAAGAAAAGGAAAAAGCCGATGCGCCCATAACCGTATACGAGGGTAAGGACGTCACCAAAGGAACAGGTCGTTTCGGACCTTTTATCAAATGGGACGGCATGTTCATCAACGTGAACAAAAAATATGACTTCGATAATCTTTCACAAGATGATATCGTAGAACTTATCGAGGTAAAAAAGCAGAAAGAAATCGATAAGGTTGTACAGAACTGGGAGGATGAAGGCATCCGAATCGAAAAGGCGCGTTGGGGCAGGCACAATGTCATCAAAGGAAAGGTCAAGGTAGAATTGGCCAAAACCGTAGATGTAACCAAAATGACGCTGGAGCAGGCACAAACGTTGATCGAAAAGAAAACGCCTAAGAAAAAGGCAAAGGCAAAACCTAAGGCGAAGAAGAAATAGGCAATTGTTCCTGATAGCAGTTTTGTTGCATTTTGGAGTTCTGAGTTTTGAATTTGAATTTTGTTTTTCAAACCACAAACGTTTAACAATCCCATGGCATATGATTTTTTGGCGCCAGTATCCGATAGTGTTCTGGCGCATTGCGAATTACTTTCTCCACAGGCGCTGGGTAAGAACATTAGAATGCATAGCGCAAAAAAGGGCCTCCCCGATATGGCAAATTCTTCAGTTGCCCTACTAGGGGTAAAGGAATCCCGGAATGCATATGAAAAAAAAATGGAGAAACTCGATGTTTCGGCTATTCGTCAGCAATTGCACAAATTGATGATGGGCAATTGGGTTACGGGCATCATCGATCTAGGGGATATCGAAGAAGGGGAAACCGTTGAGGACACCTATTTCTTGGTCAAGGAAGTTGTTTCAGGGCTTTTGAAGCAAAATATTATCCCTATAATCATCGGGGCTACCCAGGATATTACTTATCCTGTATATCGAGCGTTCGACGGCGTGCATGATATGATCAATATCGTATCGGTCGACAGTCGTTTTGATTTTGGTATTGAAGATGAGCTGGTTTCCTCACACTCGTATATGAGCAAGATCATCACGGAGAAACCCAACAATCTCTTCAATTTTTCGAATATCGGGTATCAAAGCTATTTCAACGCCCAAGAGGAAATGGACTTGATGGACCGCTTATTTTTTGATGCCTATCGGTTGGGAGAGATTTCCAGCGATATTACTTTGGCCGAACCTGTATTGAGAAATGCGCATATGGTCAGTCTAGACGCTAGAGCTATTCGAGCGGCCGAAGTAGGGTATGCCAATGGGTTTTCGCCGAACGGTTTCGATGGAAAGGAGATTTGTGCCATCGCGCGTTATGCAGGCCTTAGCGAAAAAGTAATGGCATTCGGGTTGTATGAGATGGAGAATTCCAACCAAAGCGCACAACTTATGGCGCAGATTATCTGGTATTTCATCGAGGGACTCAATTTTAGAGTCATGGAGTCACCAACCAAGGATAATACGGACTACACGAAATATACGGTCCCTACCGAAACAGAGCAGTTGGTCTTCTTTAAAAGCCATCTTACCGAAAGATGGTGGGTAGAGGTGCCATCAATATTGACTTCACATACTAAAGTCCATCAACCCTCGTTATTACCCTGCACCAAAAAGGACTATTTGGAAGCTTGCGACCAAAACATTCCCGAGCGGTGGTATAAGGCCTATAAGAAAGGCTTTAACTAATTCAATTTTTTTTAAAAGGATTGTTAACTTCAATACAATAATTTGATCAAAACACAGTTTTAGAGTGTAGAAAAAATATTGTATTTGCAGTTTATAACCAGAATCGAAATTTAACCTAAAGTATGAAAAAGCTATTGTTATCATCTATAGCGTTTGTTTTTTTGCTCACGAGTTGTGGGTCCAAAACAAAAGGAGAGCTAGTCGGAGCCCAAGGAAAAAAGTGGTATCCGGAAAAACCTTATGGTATGGAACTGATCCCGCGGGGGGCTTTCATCATGGGTAAATCTGAAGAAGACCAAGCCAAGGTTCTCAACGCACCGACCAAAACCGTAACGGTACGCTCATTTTATATGGACGATACCGAAATCACCAACAGCGAATACCGTCAGTTTGTAGAATGGGTTCAGGATTCTATCGTTAGAACCAGATTGGCAGTACTTGCCGACGAACTGGGCCTGACCGAAGAAGATGGTGGTATCGGAGAATATGCGTTCAAGGATACCGATACGGCAAAAACTTCGGCATATCAAAAATATATGTTGGATAATTATATGGATTTCGATAATCGTCCTTTGAGCAGAGACCAGGATTTGGTTTGGGATATCAATGATTACCCCGACGAGTACTATGTTGAGGTGATGGATTCCTTATATATTCCTGAAGAAGAATCGTATAACGGACAGCGTACCGTAGACGTTACCAAACTGAAATACAAATACAGTTGGATGGACATCGAGGCTGCTGCAAGGTCTAAAACCGGCCGTAGAAAAGATTTTATCCGTAATGAGGAATTGGAAATCTATCCCGACACTACCGTTTGGATCCGTGATTTCGAATACTCGTACAACGAGCCCATGCACAACGATTACTTTTGGCACGATGCATATAGCGATTATCCAGTTGTCGGTGTGAATTGGAAGCAAGCACAGGCTTTTTGTAACTGGAGAACCAAGTTTAAAAACGATGACCAGAAAAGTCGAGGGAGGCAGTTCGTGAATAAATTTAGATTGCCTACGGAGGCTGAGTGGGAATATGCCGCTCGTGGTGGTATCGAAGGAGGTACTTACCCTTGGGGTGGTCCTTATGTGATCAGCGACACGGGTTGCTTTATGGCCAATTTTAAACCACAACGTGGTGATTACGCAGCCGATGCAGCATTGTATACAGTAGAAGCGAAGTCTTATGAGCCGAACGATTTTAACCTGTACAACATGGCGGGTAATGTTTCGGAATGGACAAACTCCAGCTACGATCCCAGTTCGTACGATTACGTTTCTACTATGAATCCTAACGGGGGTGATGGCGCCAACGCTAGAAAGGTCATCAGAGGCGGTTCCTGGAAAGATGTCGCGTACTTCCTACAAGTGAGTACGAGAGATTATGAATATGCAGATTCTGCCCGTAGTTATGTAGGTTTCCGAACCGTTCAGGATTATATGGGTGAAGAGGATTCGACAACAGGTAACAACGGTTTGTAAGAACTTAACGGAAAACCAGTACTGAATAAATCCATGTTTCTTGGTATTTGATTCCATAAAGTGGGAAACTACTTTTAGAAAGTCGAAAAAACCGATTGAAGAAACGTTAACGTATACAAAATAACACACATTAAATCCAAACATCCCTTTGGTTGGGGAAAAACGAAAACCAAATTTTATCATTAACATTAAACCTTAAATTAAATCTTAAATTATGGCACAGTCAAAATCAACAAAAAAATTATTCAACATGGCCTACGGCCTTGGTGCTTCGGTAGTAATTATCGGTGCATTGTTCAAAATTCTTCACTGGGAGTTAGGACCGCTTAATGGTGGTGTTCTTCTTGCGATAGGACTTATTACAGAGGCACTTATTTTTGCGATCAGTGCATTCGAACCAGTAGACGACGAGTACGATTGGTCTTTGGTATATCCTGAGTTGGCCGACGGCACGGCAAGTGGCAAAAAGAGCAACGAAGCTGCTGAAATCAAACAAGCTGAAGCTTCTTTATCCGCCAAGTTGGATGAGATGCTAAGAGAGGCCGGTGTAGACGCCAACTTGATGTCTAGCCTTGGTGACAGTATCAAGAACTTCGAAGGTGCCGCTAAAGGTATCGCTCCAACAGTCGATGCAATGGAATCTACGAAGAAATACTCTGAGGAAATGGTACATGCCGCTTCTCAAATGGAGTCTTTGAATAGCTTATACAAAGTACAGTTAGAGAGTGCAAGCAAGCAAGCTTCGGTTAACGAAGAAGTGGTACAGAACGCATCTGCCCTTAAAGATCAGATGGAGTCGTTGGCGACCAACCTATCTTCTTTGAACGGAGTGTATGGTGGAATGCTTTCTGCAATGTCTAAAAACTAATTAGTAGTTAGTTTATTACCCCAAATCAATTAACAATTAAAAACTAATTAGAAAACATGGCAGGAGGAAAACAAACACCACGTCAGAAGATGATTAACCTAATGTATCTGGTTTTCATCGCGATGTTGGCACTGAACATGAGTAAAGAAGTACTTTCGGCTTTCGGTCTGATGAACGAAAAGCTAGAGGCTTCCAATACAAAGACCGGAGAGGACAATATGGCGTTCTTTACGGGCTTGGAGACGAAAGCATCGGAAGATGCTACTAAATACGGGCCTTTGTTAGAGAAGGCGCAGGAAATCAAAGGATTGTCTGCAGCGTATTATACCTACTTAGATGAGTTGAAGGCCGATTTAAAAGGCCAAGTCGATGATCCAAAGGATTACATGACCATGGATCAAGCCGATTACACGAACCAATTGTTCTTCTCAGGAGACAACCTTTCCGAAAAAGGACAGGAATTCCTGAAAAAGCTTAACGATTACAGAACGTCAGTAGTAAAGGCGATACCTGCGAGTATGGCCGGTATCAAAGCTTCTGCCGAGAGTCGTTTTGAGACTGGAGACAAAGATGGTAAGGTAGAAAAATCCGATGGTACAAAGGCCGATTGGATGAACTATCACTTTGAAGGATATCCTTTAGTAGCGTCTATTACAAAGATCACTTCTTTGCAAGCGGACATCAAAGCTATCGAAGAGGCTGCCTTGAAGAATATGTTGGCCGGTGAATTGACAGAGCAGGTTTCTCTAAAGAACTTTGCTACCTCTTTGCAGGGAAGTAAGTCAGCTTATTACGCTGGTGAGAAGTATGATGGCAAGATCATCATTAGCAAGACCGATAATTCGTCTACCCCAGTTAGGGCAGAGTTGACCTTGGACGGTAGAAAATTGAGCGAAGGTTCCGATTATAAAATCGAGGCCGGTGGTATCAAAATGTTGATCGGTGCCGGTAGTCCTGGTGATCATACTGTTGCGGGAACCATGTATTTCCAGCAGGATGGTGAAGAGGTTCCTGTTGAGGTCAAGAATTCGTTCGCGGTAATTTCTAAACCGAATGCTGCTTTAATTGCCGCAGATAAGATGAACGTAGTGTATCGCGGTGTTGCGAACCCAATGTCTATCTCTATCCCTGGTATTCCGAATAACAAGGTTAGGGCATCTGCTCCCGGTCTTAAAGCCGTAAGTGGTAGTAAATATGTCATGAATCCTCAAAAAGGACGAACAGTTACGATTACTGCATCAGGTACGTTACCAGATGGTCAGGGTGTTTCTTCTAAGTCTGAATTCAGGATCAAGGATATTCCACGACCTGCAGGTTCTTTGAGCAAGCAAGCCGGTAGCATCAAGTTGCCACGTAAAAACGTTGAAATCGGTACCGTAGGTGCTGTATTGGAAGACTTCGATTTTGATTTGAACATGAAAGTTAGTGGGTTCAAATTCAAAGTACCGGGTCAGCCCACCGTAAGTGTTTCCGGTAGTAAGTTGGATGGTAGGGCCAAATCGGCGCTAAAACGTGCCAAGAGAGGTGACGCTGTCCAGATATTCGATATCAACGCTTACATCAGTAATAACAAGAGCTACAAGTTGAAGAAAGTATCTCCGGTTGTTATTGAGTTGACGAACTAATAATGAGTACAGACCGAACGGCATTAAGCCGTTCGGTTCTTTTAAATTTTTTTGAGATGAATTGGAAAAATGTTTTAGTAATCGGAGCAGTAGCCTTGTTGCCTGCTTCAATGATGGCTCAGGCCAACATTCTGAATGCCAAGAAACCAGAGGAAATCGGTAAAAAGACCGAAGCCCAAAAGGCCTTGGATAATGATGCTCCCTTAGAGTACGGTTATGTTGATGACAGGGATATTCTCTGGTCAAAGACCGTCTGGGAAGTAATAGATCTTGACGAACGTGTCAACTTTCCCCTATACTATCCTACCGATACGGTAGATATCGGGGCCGACAGACGTTCTTTATACGATGTTTTGATCAAGAACATCAAGAACGGTAAATTGGAAGATGTTTACGTAGACTCTTATTTTACCGAAAAAAGAAACTTCGGTGACCTATCGGCAACGCTTAGAGCTGTCGATACCCTTGAGTACGGTTATGAGCAGATCAACGCCGGTGAAGAGCTTTCTCCTGAATATATCACGGAAAGAGATCTTGGAGCTGCCGATGTCGAGGAGTACCGTATCAAAGGAATCTGGTATTTTGACAAGCGTCAAGGCGAATTGAAATATCGCTTGCTTGGGATTGCACCAGTTGCTCCCGACGTAAACTTTATAGACGATGAGTCTATGGATCCAGCCGATGCGAAAGTTGAATTATTCTGGGTATGGTACCCAGGGGCAAGACAGATTTTGCACGAAGCAAAGGTCTTCAATCAACGCAATTCAGCACAGCCCATCTCTTTCGATATGCTTTTGAACTCACGTAGGTTCAATGGTGTCATCTATCGGGAAGATAATGTGCATGGAGACCGAAAAGTCAACGATTACATTGCTGACAATGCATTGTTTCAACTACTTGAAGCCAAACGAATCAAGGAAGTTATCCGAGACAGAGAGCAAGATATGTGGGCGTATTAACACCCAAGAATATTCCAATTCAAAATAATAGAAGCCCTGACAGTAATGTTGGGGCTTTTTTTGTTCGTCTTTGCCAGAACCTCATTTGCTTCAAACAAGCAAGGCCTCGCAATGACTGCTAATAACTACCTTTGTGCTATGTTAGATTATCTAGTAGTTGGTTTAGGTCTTGCAGGCGTTTCTTTCTGCGAAACCCTGGAACGCAGCGGAAAGACCTTTACCGTTATTAATGATTCCTCACAGCAAGCCTCGAAAGTCGCTGGGGGAATGTTTAACCCGGTAATCTTAAAACGGTTTACCGGAGTATGGAATGCCGAAGAACAGCTTGCGGAGATGCTTCCGTTTTATAGCGCCTTGGAGAAGAAATTAGGGCTAGGGCTTATCGAAACCTTTGGGGTCATGCGCCGTTTTGCATCGGTCGAAGAGCAGAATGATTGGTTCTCGGCCGCGGATAAGAGCGCGTTGCAACCGTATCTATCTACCAAAATCCACCCGAATAAAAATCCAGCGATAAAGGCGCCATTTGGTTTTGGAGAAGTACTCGGTACGGGTAAAATAGATTGTGCCAAGCTATTGACCAGTTATAATAATCATCTCGAAAAGAATAACACGATTATCTCTGAAACCTTCGACTATGACGAATTGCAAGTAGTATCCGATAGTATAACCTACAAAGGATTGAGGGCCAAACAAATCGTTTTTGCCGAAGGGTATGGCATGCACCGCAATCCGTATTTCAATTATCTCCCATTGACGGGGACCAAAGGGGAGTACTTGATTATAAAAGCTCCGCAACTAAACGAATCAAATGCGATTAAGGCGTCCATTTTTGTGATTCCAGAGGGAAACGACCGCTACCGGATCGGCGCAACCTACAAATGGAAGGACAAAACGAATCAACCGACCGATGGTGCCAAAACAGAGTTGATCGATAAACTGGATGCCTTGGTAAGCTGTGATTATAAGGTTGTAAATCAATTGGCCGGGATACGCCCCACGGTAACCGATAGAAGGCCACTGGTCGGAAAGCATCCGAAATATACTAATATATATGTGTTGAACGGGTTTGGTTCCAGAGGGGTCATGATAGGGCCATGGGCCTCACGAAGGCTGCTGCATTTTATTGAGGAAGGAAAACCTTTGACTCCAGAGATGGATATCTCAAGATTTACGGCGAAGTATTATTCGAAATAGGTTTGGCGGCATCGGGGTCGTACTTGAAAAACAGGTTGATCCAAATATTCCGCGATAGTCTAATAATCACCGGCATAAAGGCGACCATAGTAATAACGATGGCTATAAATGAGGTGAAGAGCGAAGTGCCCATGATTAATTTTGAAATTACAAAGGCAGCGACTGCGAAGGCAATACCCACTGCATAGCTGACGTACATTGCACCGTAGAAAAAAGAGGGTTCGATTTTATACTTGGTACCGCAATGTGAACAACGTTCGTTCATTTTGAACAAATGCCCCGGTTTGTACGGGTTTTTTGAAACATACATACTTTCCAAATGGCATTTGGGGCAACTTCCGGTTAAAATGCTATATAATTTAGTTCCTTTTCGTAACATTCACTGCTTTTTTTTATTGTATACCTATCTTAATACACTTCCTTTCCTTTAATAGTCCAATGGCGAGGTTCGGACCTGCACGTCCATTAAGAGTGTAAGTTCAAGAGGAAAAACATACCTTTGCAACTTCTTTATGTAAAGGTACTGGTTTGCCTTTTTTTATCACACGATTTACTATAATATCAATTGATATAGTAATCGGAATATTCTGAATTTTTGAACCTTCATGTGAGGTGTAGACTAGAATCCGTTTTTGATTTATAAATTATGTTGAACGTCCATAATCTTTCCGTTGCTTTCGGTGGTGAATATCTTTTTGAGGAAATCTCATTCCGTTTGAACGGGGGTGACCGTGTGGGCCTTATCGGAAAGAACGGGGCGGGTAAATCCACCTTGTTGAAGCTGCTTGTAAAAGATATGCCGTTGGACACGGGGGTGATTGCCATGGAGAAGGACATCAAAATAGGTTTCCTTAGACAGGACATCGATTTTGAGCAGGGGCGAACGGTTTTGGAAGAGGCGTACCAGGCTTTTGAGGAAATCAAAAGGTTGGAGGCGAAGTTGGACCATATTAACCAGCAACTGGCCGAGCGAACCGACTATGAATCTGAAAGCTATAATCAGTTGATTATCGATTTGAGCGATATTACCCATCACTATGAGATTATCGGGGGGTATAATTACCAAGGGGAGACCGAGAAAATTTTACTGGGACTGGGTTTTAAACGGGAAGATTTCACTAAAAAAACGGACACCTTTTCCGGTGGATGGCGCATGCGTATCGAGCTGGCCAAGTTGCTCTTGCAAAGTAATGATGTACTACTCCTGGATGAGCCTACCAACCACTTGGATATCGAATCGATTATCTGGTTGGAACAATTTCTGAATTCCTTTCCGGGAGCGGTAATGATCGTTTCGCACGATAAGATGTTTTTGGACAATGTTACGAACCGTACCATTGAGATATCCTTGGGCAGAATATACGATTACAACAAGCCCTATACCGAATTCCTAAAACTTCGCGGTGAAATCAAGGAACAGCAGATGAACGCCCAAAAGAACCAGGATAGGGAGATACAGCAGGCGGAACGGTTGATTGAGAAATTCAGGGCGAAAAGCAGCAAAGCCTCCATGGCGCAATCGTTGATCAAGAAACTGGATAAGATGGACCGCATAGAGGTCGATGAAGACGACAATGCGGTAATGAACGTTCGTTTTCCGGTATCGATTACGCCGGGGAAGGTGGTGGCGGAAATCGAAGGCCTTTCTAAAAGTTACGGCGACAATCATGTTTTGAGCGATATCGATTTGCTTTTGGAAAGGGATAGTAAAACGGCCTTTGTCGGTCAGAATGGGCAGGGGAAATCCACTTTGGCAAAAATTATGGTAGGGGAAATCGACCATAAGGGCAAAGTAAAGCTGGGCCACAATGTCCAGATCGGATATTTTGCCCAAAACCAAGCAGAATACCTTGATGGTAATAAAACGGTGCTCGACACGATGATCGATGCCGCGAATGAAAAAAATAGGAGCAAGGTACGCGATATACTGGGTTCGTTTCTCTTTCGGGGCGATGAGGTCGAGAAATATGTAAAGGTACTATCAGGAGGCGAGCGCAACAGGCTGGCCTTGGCGAAAATGTTATTACAGCCCTTTAATGTTTTGGTGATGGATGAGCCGACCAATCACTTGGATATTAAATCAAAGAACGTGCTCAAGGAAGCCTTAAAGAATTTTGACGGAACGCTTATTTTGGTATCGCACGACAGGGATTTTCTTCAAGGCCTTACCAATAAGGTATACGAGTTTAAGGATAGAAAGATAAAAGCGTATTTGGGCGATATCGATTATTACTTGGAACAGCGAAAAGCACAAGATTTTAGGGCCATTGAAAAAAAGCAGCAACAGGCCAAGGTGGTTGCCAAAACAAAACAATCTACCAACGATTTTAAGGATCAGAAAAAAGTGAAATCCCTTAAAAATCAATTGAGTTCGGTCGAGTCCAAAATTTCGCAATTGGAAAAGGAAATCGCGAAAATAGACCACGAACTTTTAATGGAATATGACAAAACGATTGCCCAGCCCAACTTTTTTGAGACCTATCAACAAAAAAAATCAAGATTGGAAAGGTTGATGGAAAAGTGGGAAGAGATGTCCTCGGCACTCGAATCGGTTACCTCTTGACGAAAATAAGAGGTCTTCAAACTAGCTCACCACAAAAAACACCACTTTCACAACATATACGGGCGTTTCACCGATATTTTTTGTCCTTCGACCGAGTTTTAGCGTTATTTGTAGGGTGATTCCTCCCAATGTAGGATTTACCAAACCCTAAACCCGAATTAAAAATATCAAGACCTATGAAGAAGTTGTTTTCTACCCTTGTGTTAGTATTGTTAACGGTAACAACAATCCTTGCCGAAGTTCCCAAAAAAGAAAAAAAGGCACTTATCGAATTTTTTGAAAGTACCAATGGGGCAGCATGGACCCAGCCATGGGATTTAAGTACTCCGGTAGATACGTGGTACGGCGTCAAGGTATTTAACAACCACGTGGTCGAAATCAATTTATTTCGAAATAACCTTCAGGGAACCATTCCGGAGAGTATTTATAAGTTGAAGAACTTAAGGGTGCTCAATTTGGCCTTCAATGGTATAAAAGGGGTACTACCTAGCAAGATGATTAAACTTAAAAACCTGGAAGTCGTTAAGGTAGAAATGAATAAAATTAAGGGCGAGCTTCCAGAAAAGATGGGTAATATGGAAAGTTTGGTGGAATTTACCGCTTTCAATAATTTTTTGTCGGGAGCCATTCCTCAAAGTCTTGGTGCTATTCAGGGCTTGAGAATTTTGAATTTATCCAGTAATGATCTTGAAGGAACCATACCCGAATCGTTGGGGAATTTGGCAAGTCTAGAGAATTTGGGTCTTTTTGAGAATAAGTTGAATGGAGCTATTCCGCACGAAATAGGCAAGTTGTATAAATTAAAGGAGCTGGTGTTGGCGAATAATCAGTTGGGTGGCGATATCCCTGTTGAGTTCGGCCAATTGGCCAGTTTGAAGGTACTGCAGATTCAGAACAACAAGTTCGATTCATTCAAAAACCTGCAACTTATGGACACCCAGGACATGCTTGTACTCGACTTCGGCAATGGCGGGGAGAAAATCGACTTTAAGAAATTCGACTTTAGCAAAACCCGGATGGCCGATACAAAATTCGAGGATGGCGAAGAGGTAGACGATAAAAACTAAACCGCTACATCTCGAATACGCCGCGGTAGAATAAGATAGGTGTTCACAGTATCAGTGGATAGGATTGGAAATGTAGGAAAACGTTTTTCATCCCACTCGAGCATCGAGCATCTAACACCTAACACATCACTCAACAATAACGATCTTACCACCGAAGACCTTATCCCGTTCCACATCCTTGGGATTGCCATGAATATAGATGTAGCCGCCTGCTCGCACTTTGGCTTCCACATGATCTGAGGCCTTAACGTTGGCGCGACCCCCTGCATTGACGACGACTTTCGTTTTTTCGGTATTGAGTTTTTCGTTTTCGACCCTACCACCTGTATTCACCATCACCTCTTGGGTCGCACTGCTTCCGTTCAGAATGATTTCACTTCCCGATATCGATTTCACATACACATCGTCCAAAGCGATTTTTAGGTTGATCTTACCGCCTTCCTGGGCTTTGATTTCCACACGTTCCCCTTTTATGGTCTCGTCGGAGATAATCTTGGCATTCTCATTGGCATCTATCAATGTTAAAGGCTCGGAATAATATAGGGTGCCTTGGGCTTCATCACCATCCATAAAGTTATCGAACTCCATCTTTATCTTCAGAAGACCGTCCTTATTTGAAATATTTATCTCGTCCTGGTCGTCGCCCGTGATGACCAACTTATTCTCGGTGCCTTTGACCAGTTTCACCACAATGCGGTCGTAGGCTTTGACCATTGTAAAGGGTTCGAGCTCCTTCGTGGTAGCTTTTTGCGCAATACCGACGTAAGATATCACGGATGCGAATAAAATGGCTAGTATGTTTTTCATCAGAAATGTTTTAGTGTTCCAACATCTTTTGCAAAGGTCGTTCCAAAGGATATAATAATATCGCAAAGTAATTAAAATTCGATATTTTTAAAAAAAAATAGTCAAGTGGATAGCCGCGCTACAAATCGATATACAATACAAACCTTAAGAATTTTGGCCCTTTTTGTGGTATGGAGTACTTCTGGGCAGGAGACTGATTTGCGGAATGATGCTACTATCGATTCGACCATAAAAAGTTTTAGTGAACAGATACCTGAAACGGAAGTTCAATTTGACATGCTGCTAGTGCCCAAAGGGAATTTCGTAATGGGAAGCCCTGAGAACGAAATTGGCCGAAATCCCGATGAAGGACCTCAAAAAGAAGTAGTCGTAGATTCCTTTTATATGGGTAAATACGAAGTGACTTGGGAAATCTTTGAACTATTCTTCAAACAGAACAAACAGCTTTTCGCCAAATTGGATGATGACCGGGTCATTAAAATCGATGCGATTACAAGACCAAGCCCTCCATATGAAGATCCCTCTTACGGTATGGGGAAAGAAGGTTTTCCAGCCGTCAGTATGTCGGCCTACTCGGCCTTGGTCTTTTGTAAATGGTTGAGTACGGTTACCGGGAGATTTTATCGATTGCCCACCGAGGCCGAATGGGAATACGCCGCCCGTGCCGGAAGCACTACGCCCTACCATTTTGAAAACCCAGAAGATATAGACACCTATGCGGTTTATTACCAAAATGCCGAAGGCAAGTATGCAGCCGTTGGCAGTAAGGCTCCGAATGCGTGGGGATTATATGATATGCACGGGAATGTGGCCGAATGGACGTTGGACGAGTACAGAGCGGATAGCTACGCCGAAATGGAGCCGGACAACCCTTGGGTAACCCCGACCGTTATCCATCCTAGAGTGATACGGGGTGGTTCGTGGGATGACGATGCCGATGCCTTGCGTTCTGCCGCAAGACGAGGTTCTTCCCTTAAATTGCAAAAACGGGATCCTCAAATTCCTAAAAGCTTTTGGTGGTTCACCGACGCGAATTTTGTCGGATTTCGATTAGTGAGTCCCGCTAAACAGCCTTCTGTTGACGCCCAGAAAAAGTTTTGGCAAACGGTGTTGGACGAATAAGCGCGAATCGAACTAGCAGTACTATTCTATGAGGAATACGGTAAAAAATTTTCTTCTGGCCTTGTTTTTATGTTGTAGCTGGATGGTTACGGCACAGGAGTCCTATACACTGTCCGCTGAGAGTGTATTGACCATCTCCGGTACGTCTACCGTTCATGATTGGGAAGTGGCCGCCAATTCGTTTATGGGAAGCCTTACAGCTGACGGTGACCAGGTCAACGATCTGAAAATCGAGGTTCCAGTTGTCGGAATTAAAAGTGAACGAGGGCCTACGATGGATAATAAGATGTACGCTGCCTTAAAGGCCGAAGCACATCCGAGTGTTTATTTTTCAATGAAAGGGGTTACGGACCCTAACGCAATGCATGGTATGCTTACCATTGCTGGGGTCGAAAAAGAGGTGGAAATAGTGGTAAATATGCTTCAAGAGGAAGGAAAGATGAGTGTGTCGGGAGCACAGGACTTACGGTTGCAGGACTTTGGAATGGAGCCGCCTACCGCTATGTTCGGTCAGATAGTGGTGGGAGCGTCGGTAACCGTCAGTTTCGACTTGGCTTTTGTGAGGAATTAGTATTGTTCGCCTGATTATACTTATCACAGCAGAACTACCTAGCGGTGTTGCTAGGCGGCTCAATGGTGCAAATAGGAAACCGCGGGCCGGCGTCCTGGTTCTTCGTTTTCCTCCAAGATTCCGAAAAAGGTAGATTTTTTTTGTAAAACAAAGAACCACACCAAAAAAGGCGTGGTCTCATGCTTGTAGTAATCGCGACAGGATTACCTGCAGTGTTCCTAGGCGGCTCCCTTGTGAAAATGTAAAGCCCACCGGCTACCGCCGATGTTTTTTGTTTCACTCCAAGATCGGAAAGCTTGGGGCTTTCCATCTTTCCGTAAAACAGAAAATCCATCCGCCAAAGGGCGGATGGATTTTCTGCATTAAGTGATCGCAGCAGGATTCGAACCTGCGACCGTCTGCTTAGAAGGCAGATGCTCTATCCAGCTGAGCTATGCGACCAAAAAACATTTTTTCAAATGTGCGTGCGAAGGTACTAAAAATTCTAGATTGCAAAAGCCAAAAGTAAACTGAAATCATATATTGTTGACAATACAGCGATTTTTTTACTTTTTTGTGATTAGGGGTATTATTTAATTAAAAACTGACCATTTATTTTAACATGCACAACACAGTTGTACGTTATCTGGCTAAAAAAGTAGTTCAACTAATAAATCATTTCATCTTAAGACTGATTTTAATATTTGCATAGAATAATGTGAAGCTAAAAAACGTATCGGTAATACCTTTATACGTTTTTATGTAGACTATGTTCGTATAAATGTTAATTTTGTTAACGTATTAATATATTTTCCTTTACCCCCGAATCTTCAAACATAAACGCACTAAATTAAAAGACAAGAAATTTCTTGTTTTAAAGATTTTGGATTTAGCTCTTTTCCATCGCACTGATGGTAATTAAATGTGTCAAGGGTACTTTTGAAAGTAAAAGCGATTATTAGCTTCAATGAAAAGATTCAGGAATTCAGATTTAATTATTCCAATTTCCATTGTAATACATCTGAGTATTATAAATGGAATACTTTATATGCTTACCCGCGAAACATACTCGCACCTTTATCATATTCTATATTACAACTTTAGCTGGTTATTGATTTCTTATTTACTTCATTACTATCCGACGGAAAGGAATGAAAAATTTATGACACGGATTCATAAGCATTTGCAAGTGCTTTTCTTCTATTCGTTGGCGTATTTTGCCGGTTTCGGCTTTTTTGATATCCCAATAGGCTATCTCCCTTACCAGTCTTTTGTTTTCTTGCTCATAGCCCTCAGTATTACCTGGTATCGGGTAATGTTTTTCTGGCTTAGGGGCAAATATCGGATGGTTGGAGGTAATTCTGCCAAGCTAGTAGTTATTGGAAAGGACAGTAGCCTCTACAAGGTCCGTGACGTATTTGATCAGCCTAATTTAGGATATCGGTATCATGGTTATTTTGATGATTCGGATAATGATGAAGACGACAGGTATTATTTAGGAAAGGTAATCGATTGTTTTAAATACATTTTGGAGAACAATATCGACGAAATTTACTGTGTTGCTTCAAAATTCAATCACTTGGAATTGAAAAACCTCATTAATTTTGCCGATAATAATCTAATCAAGTTCAAAGTAATCCTCGATAATAAGGATATCTTTTCAAGAGCAATGTCTATCGAATCTTACGAGAACATTCCTGTTCTAAATTTAAGAAAAGTACCATTGGATACAGAGTACGCCCGAATCATGAAGCGTACGTTCGATATCGTCTTCTCTTCATTCGTAATCGTTGGCGTTCTTTCTTGGCTTACACCTTTGTTGTTTGTTTTAATTAAATTAGAATCTCCCGGTAAACTCTACTTCAAGCAAAAGCGGCACGGCTTAAAACGAAAGGTATTTTGGTGCTACAAGTTCAGGTCGATGACCACTAACAAGAATGCCGATAAACAGATGGCCACTAAAAATGATAATAGAATTACGAAAATCGGAAAATTCATGCGTAAAACTAGCATAGACGAGCTACCGCAGTTCTTTAATGTTTTTATGGGCGACATGAGTGTCGTTGGCCCAAGGCCGCATATGGAGCTTCAAACTTGGGACTATGAAATATCAGTGGATAAATATCTGGTCCGACATTTTGTAAAACCCGGGATTACCGGACTTGCCCAGATAAAAGGATATCGTGGTGAGATCGTGGAAAAGGCCGACATATTGAATAGAGTGCGTTTAGATATCTTCTATGTTGAGAAATGGAATCTTGGATTGGACTTGCTAATCTTGTTTCGAACGATTTACAATGTATTTAGTGGAGAGGACAAGGCGTATTAATTATATAGGAAATCATCTATCTAAGGTCAAACTAACGTATGTATCTTGCGGTAAATAAGCAAAAGAGCAAAGTTGAACGGTTTTTTTTGGGGTAAAGTCCCAAATCATTTACTTTTCCGAACATTATACCCTTTCAAGGTCAATAGCATTCATGACACAGAAACCATTAGGATAATATGAAATCAATTATAATCAAGAGGCTCTATCTCAATAAGAACCAGAACTACGCATTTAAGTTTTTAAAGGGAATGGTCGATGACAGACAAGACATAGAAAGATGTATTAAGCTCTTCGTTTTGGCAATAGCTGGCCTATTTTTCTTTACATCATGCGGTAGTGGACGGAATGCTATTTATTTTGATGAGCCAACGAATGTGGTTTTCGGAAAGAATAGCACTGACCTTGAACCTGTAATTCAGTTAAATGACTTGCTTAGTATTGTCGTAAGCAGTGTCAACCCCGATGCAGCTGATTTGTTCAACCCATCTCGGAACGGTACGGAGCAATCCTCGACAAATTCGGGAAACACGACAAGAGCCTCGGGATATTTGGTGGATCAAGACGGTTTTATCAATTTTCCGATACTGGGTAAAATAGAAGTTGCGGGCAGAACGAAAAAGGAGGTGAGGGATGAAATTACCAACCAACTGGTGGAGCAAAAATTGTTATTGGAACCCATTGTTGACATTCGTTATTTGAATTACAAGGTTTCGATCTTAGGTGAAGTCAAAAATCCATCGGTCTTAAACGTTCCGAGTGAAAAAATATCGCTTTTAGAAGCACTCGGAATGGCAGGAGACATAACTATTTATGGTCGAAGGGACAATGTTACATTGATTCGCGAGGAAGACGGGGTAAAACGAATACGTAAAATCGACTTGACTACGAACGAGATTTTCAGCTCGCCATATTATTATTTACAGTCGAACGATATTGTTTACGTACAACCTAACAAAGCAAAAGTTTCTAGTTCAACCGGCACCAAAGAATGGATTCCTGTTATTTTAAGTGCCATTTCGTTAGCTATAATTATAGCCATAAACGTGAAATAAACAATTTAACTACCAATCTGTATTGTTTGGTCATCGAGATCGTCAAATTATTGGATTGCTTAAAATTTTAATGTAGACGTTTAAAATCATTTGTATCAACAGAAATCACAACCTAATCTTCGCCCCATGAACAAAAGTCGCGTTTTAGAATGTTTGGGTTATCCTGTTTTTACCGACGAACTTGAGAGTTTGTTAACAAAAAATAAGGTACTTGTCAATACCATTAATCAATATTCATACTGTATCGCGCAACAAGACCCTGAGTTCGAAAAATCATTGAAAGGAAGTGAGGTTTTGCTTCCTGATGGAATTGGAATCGTACTTGCAGCCAAACTATTGAAAAAAAGGAGTATCAAAAAAATAGCAGGTGCCGATCTTCATTCTTTTCTGCTAAAAAAAATGGATGATGAATGTGGTTCTTGTTTTTATCTCGGAGCATCAATAGAAACATTAGAAAAAATAGAAGCGCGAATACATGCCGAATATCCCAATATAAAAGTTGGAAGTTATTCTCCCCCATATAAAAAAAAATTTACCGAACAGGATAATAGGGACATGCTTAAACAAGTAAATCAGTTTCGACCTCAGGTATTGTTCATTGGGATGACTGCTCCCAAGCAAGAAAAATGGGCATTTGCCCATAAATATGAACTTGACAGTAATATCATATGTTCAATTGGTGCAGTATTTGATTTTTATGCCGGCACTGTGAAGCGGCCTGGTAAAATATGGATTTCCTTAGGGCTAGAATGGTTAGGCCGTTTGATTAAAGAGCCCAAACGAATGTGGAAAAGATATATCTATTACGGGGCTATTTTTGGTTTTTATTTGGTCAAAGAAAAAATCAATAGTCTTTTCAAATTAGGTCGTTATAAATTCGCAAATTAACGCTGTTGGATGACCTGTTCTAAAAATATTACCTAATGTTAAGCAACGATACATACAGTAACCATAAAGATAATTTGTTCAGTATTTTAGCGGACAAGTTCGTGCCCTTCTGGCCTTTATTTTTAGGACTTTTTTTGTTAGGATTATTATCCGCTTGGACGTATTTGTTTTTATCGACTCCAACATATTCTGTCTCTGCTGCTTTAATCATAAATGATGAAAAGAAGGGGGTTGATGATTCTGAAATCATGGAGTCAATCAATGTCTTTACTTCTAAAAAAATTGTTGAGAATGAAGTCGAAGTGCTGCACTCTAAAGAATTGATCAATGAGGTGGTTTACGAGTTGAATTTATATACCCAAGTATTTGAAAAAGGTCTGTTTAAAAATACCCCTGTGTATGATACATCTCCAATTCATATAAGATTAAAAAGTCCTAATGATTCTAGATATTATCAAGATGACAATAAAACGAGTTTTGATTTTGACAGTGCGAAGAACCTTATACGAATCGACGATAAAAGTTACCCTATAGGCGAGTGGGTCGAAAATCCATTTGGTGGCGATCCTATCAAATTCATTAGAAATACCGCCTTCGAAGAATCATCCGATGACCAAAAATCCTATTATTTTACATTCATACACCCAAAACTAGTATCGGCCAGTATCTACAATAAGCTTTACGTTGGTTCATCAAGTAAACTATCTACCGTAGTTCGAATGACGTACGAAGATGCGAATACGACGCGGGGAGAAGATATCGTAAACCAACTTATTAAATCATACATACAGCAATCTACAAGGGAGCGTGACACACTAGCTTCGAACACACTGGCGTTCGTAGAGAATCGAATGGAACAGGTGGGCATTGAATTGAACGAAGTAGAGAAGGAGTTGGAAGTCTATAGATCATCAGAGGGTGTTGTTAATATCAGTAAGCAAGGAAGTCTCTATTTAGATAACGTGGGCAATTATGATAGAAGAATAGGGGACATTGAGTTACAGCTCGCAGTTCTACAAAAAGTGCAGAACTATGTGGTCTCCAAGAACAAAAGTTCCGGAATAGTTCCTTCTACCTTAGGTATAAACGACCCTATACTATCACAGCTTTTAGACCGTCTTTATAACGCTGAAATTGAATATGAGGAACTCCGCAAAACTACGGCCGAAAACAACCCTATTCTAGTTGCCGTTAAAAATAGAATCGATCAAATACGGCCTAGTATTTTAGAAAATGTAAACAGTCAAAAAGCAAACTTAAGAACAAGCCTTGCCAACTTGAACTCGTCTAGCGGAAAATACAATTCGGCCCTTCAATTACTGCCTGAGCAAGAAAGAAAATTGGTGGAAATTACGCGAAAGAAAAAAAACATATCTGAGCTTTATGATTTTCTAGCCCAAAAACGGGAAGAAACAGCACTTTCCTATGCGCCTACACAAGGTGATGCTAGAATTATAGAGGGGGCCGAAGCATCATTGAGACCGGTTAGTCCCAAAAAAACAGTTGTATACGCAATTGCACTTTTGCTCTCATTTGCAATCGGTATACTCATCGTGTCAGGTAAAGAATTAATTTCCTCCAAGGTTTTATTTCGTTCTGCAGTAGAGCGCTATTCCAAACTTCCAGTAATTGGGGAACTTGCATTTTTAGACCAAAATAGCACCGAATTATTAGTAAATGAACATAAAGATGTTTTCATACTAGATCAGTTTAGGCACCTTTTATCATCATTAGGCATATATCAGCGTTCATCAAGATTGAAGACGCTTATGGTAACTTCCAGCATTGCAGGTGAAGGTAAAAGTTACGTGAGTGCCAATCTTGCGCAGACCTTAGCATTTTCTGGCAAAAGGGTAGCGCTCGTAGATATGGATTTGAGAAACGCCTCCCTTACTACCATTTTCAATTTAGAAGAGGAAGAGGGGGTGAGTGATTTCTTATCCAATAAAGCCGTTATGAATACTATAGTTCATAAGTCTGACTGTGAAGAATTGTACATTCTACCATGTGGCGAAAAAACATTCGCATCCTCCGAACTTTTGGCCAGTAAAAAACTTGAAGAACTTTTTGAAACGTTATATGACACTTTCGATTATGTCGTTGTTGATACGCCACCTATATCTATGGTTTCCGATGCCGCTATCATCAATGAGTTCGGTGACAAAACACTGATAGTGGTAAGACACGGCTATACTCCTAAACACGTTGCGAAGCGTATTGATGAAAACCTAAACAATAAAAATTTTAAAAATTGCAATATTGTATTCAATGCGGTAAAGCAGAGAGGTGTCGCAACTGAGAATTATGGTTACGGCCATGGATATGGGTACGACCTCGTGAAACCTCAAAAATCGGATACCTTCTTAAATGGAATAATCGATTTCTTTAAACTAAGGCCTACCCTAGAGGCTCTAAAAAAATTGGCGCATGTGATTCAATTTACTAGAAAGTAGTTGCTATTATACGGATCTTATGCTTCAATATATACTTGCTTTTCTTTCAATACTCACTTTTGGCTATTTTATTTTTAAAAGACCAACAGTGGAAACATACATCTTGTTTGTTGCCTACTCCTTGCCGTTTCTCGATACTAAAATTTTACCCTTGGCCTATGGTTTTGTGAAAGTTTTTGATGTAGTTACCGTAATTTCACTCGTATTATTTTTTAAAGAATTCATCAGTTTTAAAACATCTCAAAAAGGGAAGATTTATTCTGTTCTAGTGGTCCTGTTTTGGGTGTTTTTGCTGCTTAGTAAAATAAATTCGGACTACCCCTTTAACAATCTTTATTTTATTTACCAGCCTTTTACTATTTTCATTTTTGCCCGATTCCTTCTTGTTTATTTAGAACAGGAACCCAAAGCTTTCTATAAATTTATCTCGGCCTTTCAGTTAAGTGTTATTCTTTTGGCAGGAGTCGTGTTCGTGCAACTGTTTATTGGGCCGAATTTCTCTTACCTAGCTGATTTTAATAAGAATGTCATAGATTTGGACAGTGGTTTTATCAGATACCCCGGCCTCTTTCAGGACTCCCAGACTTGTGGGCAATTTTTAGCATTGGGCAGCTTTAGCTTACTTTATTTAAGGCCTCAAAGCAGCCTTAAAAAGAAAAGGCTACACTTTCTATTTTTTGCGCTCACGACTATCGCTATCTATTTAGCTGCAAGTCGTTCGGCTATTGGTGGATTTGGCATGGGTGTCCTACTACTTGTATTGTTTCAAAATAGCAAAATAAAATTGCTTGTCGGTTCTATTGCCATAGGTCTTATTCTTTTTGTTTTTATACTAGAACCAAAGGAAGGTATTTTCAGCAGAACGGATTCTATTTCGGAAGACTACTTATTTCGGAAGTCTATTTGGGATGAGACAGGAGAGATAATCGCACAGTATCCCCTTTTGGGTATCGGTTTTGGAAATTTTCAAAAGTATATCAAAAGATATAAACAGGATTTATACTTGCAAACCGAATCTGGTGGAGAATTGTATTATTTTAACCAACCGGAAAACGGATATTTAAAAGTATTGGTAGAGCAGGGTTATCTCGGATTTTTCATTTTCTTATCCTTAATACTTATTCCAACGATTAAAGGCGTTCAAAATGCTCTAAGTGGCAAGATAGAGAAACAGACTATCTATCCTATGGCATCGATCTTGTCTTGGGCCGTTGCATTCAATACGAATTATTCGTTATTGGACTATCGGATTTTATTGGCAGTCGGCACTTTTGTGTGTCTAATCATATTTAGTACGGAAGCCAAAACATCTCATCTGACTGAGTCATTTTATGAAACATAAAATATTAATCGGAATTCCACCTACGAGACACGTTATTTTGGGCCTAGATGAACTTTCAGGGCTTGAGGGACTAGGGTATGTGTGCCACCAAATACCTTATTCCAGAAATAAATGGAATATTAGCTTACTGAACAGAATGTATGGTGTTATACTAAATGCATTCAAAGTACTCATTGAGCTATACAAACAAAAGCCGGATATTTTATATCTAAATTCAAGATTGGATGTAAATGGTTCTTTGCGTGACGCGTTTTCAATTTTGGTGTTTCGGTATTTATATTTTCTTCCTTTAAAAATCGTAATCAAGTCCCATGGGTCCGATTTAAGTATCCTTAAAAAAAAATCGTTTATTTTCAAAAAGTTTGCGATTCCTGTTTTGATGTCGAAAGTAGATGCTTGGTTGTTTTTGTCCAAGGATGAAGTTGAGGGGCTTTTAAAGTACAAGCCCGAGTTGAAAAATAAGGTATTCGTTACGTATAATATTATAAACCCCAAGCGCTCGGTGTATTCGGAAAGCTTTCAGAAAAAATACAACCTACCTAAGAACAAGTTCAAATTTCTGTACGTAGGCCGCATGGTTTATGAAAAAGGTGTATTTGCAATTTTAGATGGGATAGCAAAATTTTCAAAAAAAGAAGACTGCGTTTTTCTAATGGTGGGCAATGGGGAAGAACTTGAAAACTTGAAATCAAAAGCCGTTGAGTTAGGTGTTTCAGAGAATATTATATTTACCGGTTTTATTGAAGAAGTAGAATGCGACCATTTTTATGCCAATTCAGATGCACTGATTTTTCCATCACTTGATGAGGGCTTTGCTATGGCTCTGTTTAAGTCCGTTGTTGCCGGTCTACCCATTATTACAACTCAAATTAGAGCTGCAAAAGACCAACTAATCGCTCCCGACAACTGTTTATGGGTCGATGGTAAATCGGGCGATTCGGTAGCAGCTGCTTTAGCGGAACTTTATGAGAACAAAGCCCTCAGAAATTCAATGCGATACAATAATGTAAAACTTGGAGAAAAGTTCAATAGAACGAATGTTTCTGAAGATATGCATACTGTATTCCAAAAAATTTATCAGCATTAGAACTATGAATAAATTTGTACGGTAAGATATGCTGTTTAATTCCTTCAACTTTTTATTGTTCTTTCCGGCGGTATGCCTATTGTACTATATAACGAACAAAAAGTATAAATGGCTTCTGCTTTTAGTGGCCAGTTACTTTTTTTATATGAATTGGCAGCCGACCTATGCCATTCTGATTTTCTTTTCGACAATCGTGACCTACCTATGCGCCTATAAGATAGAAAAAACAGAAAAAAAGTGGCATAAAAAGAAATACTTGATTGCAAGTTTAATAATCAATCTTTCTATTTTATTTCTTTTCAAATACTATAATTTTTTCAATACTTCCGTGTTCGGACTTTTGCAAGAATTGGGTATTAGAGTACAGTTGCCCAATTTTAAATATTTACTACCTGTAGGTATTTCTTTTTACACTTTTCAAGCCGTAGGGTATACCATAGATGTATATCGAGGCGATATCAAACACGAGAAACATTTTGGTGTCTATGCTTTATTTGTATCATTTTTTCCTCAATTGGTCGCGGGCCCTATTGAAAGGGCAAAAAATCTATTGCCTCAATTTAAGACCTATAAAAAATTCGATTATGAAAAGGCGGTAGTAGGGGTTAAGTTGATGGTGTGGGGCTTCTTTATGAAACTTGTAGTAGCCGATAGGCTTGCCATTTATGTTAACTCGGTGTACGGTAATGTAGAGTACCACAGTTCAATTTCGTTATTGACTGCAACTCTTTTTTTTGCTGTTCAGATTTATTGCGATTTTGCTGGTTATAGTAATATAGCTATTGGCTGTGCCAAGGTTATGGGTTTTGATTTAATGACTAATTTTAGAAGGCCTTATTTTGCACAATCATGTGCGGAATTTTGGCAAAGATGGCATATTTCACTATCAACTTGGTTTAGGGATTACGTCTACATCCCTCTTGGCGGCAATCAGGTAAGTAAGAATAGAAACTATATCAATATATTGATAACCTTTGTGGTAAGCGGGCTTTGGCATGGAGCAAATTGGACTTTTGTAATCTGGGGTGCGCTAAACGGATTTTATCAGATCGTGTTTAAAATCTTCAGATTTAACCCTGGTAAAAAAGGCCGTAAGGAAAGACGGCCTTTTACGTATCTCTCCAATATAATTTTAACCTTCGTGCTGATTTGTTTTTCATGGATCTTTTTTAGGGCTGATAGTTTCTCCCATGCTTTTGAAATTATTAAGAGAATGGTTTCTGAACTAGGGCCGATTTTTATAGGTGATAACAGCTCTTTTGTGTATGGTATTTTTGGTATTCTCTTATTATTTCTAAAAGATGGTTTTGATGAATTTTTACCTGAAAAAAAGATTTTCTTTAGTAGCTCCTACAGATCGGTAAGAACCCTGTCTTATGCCGTTGTTGTTATATTGATTATGATGATCGGTGTCTTTGATGGGGGACAGTTCATATATTTTCAATTTTAACAAAAAAGAAAATGTAATCGAAAACTCATGGGCAATAGCTTTTTCCGAAATAATATGGATTTTATTTTAATTGACTTGTACTTTGGATTTTGAACGATTGGTGGCCCCATGTAACAATCCGATTTCGTAGCCGGAGGTTAAAACAAAGTT
The DNA here is from genome assembly GCF_005943945.1 of Aggregatimonas sangjinii. Classification (GTDB taxonomy): domain Bacteria; phylum Bacteroidota; class Bacteroidia; order Flavobacteriales; family Flavobacteriaceae; genus Pelagihabitans; species Pelagihabitans sangjinii. Next base: position 277,824 of record NZ_CP040710.1, read on the forward strand.
TTTGGATAACGCGGAACATTTGTCAAAAGACAATATTTTTAAAGACTTAACTTGCATTAACTTTAGCTTGTAAAATCATGAAAAATTCTTTTTTAAAACTCCGAGTGCTGCTTATATCGGTATTCTTGGTTTTCATAGATTGTAAAAATGATGATGATTCACCACCATTGCCAACCGGACGAACCAAATCTTTTGCGGTTATCAGTACCGATTTGTCCGATATAGAAGGTACAGTTGAATTTGTAGAAAATGACAATAACTCAACTGACATAAATTTTAACTTGCAGAACGCATCTGCTGATTTTAATAACCCTATTTATTTAAGAAGAAAAACAGCGTTCCAAGGAGGTGGCATTGCCGCTGCATTGGGTAATTTGGACGGTGTAACGGGTAAAAGTAGTTTTAATATTTCAAAATTAGCCGACGGTCAAAATATTACTTACGACCAATTACTATCATATGATGGTTATATCGCCATCGAATTAAATGGTGATGTTTCCGGAGAACTCGCCGCTTCGGCTCATATTGGCCCTAATGAACTTACTGGAAACAAAGTAACCTATACCATGTTGTTTACCGAAGATTTTAGCTATTCAGGACAGGCTACTTTCGCAGAAAGGGTTAACGGCACAAGTTCTTTAATAGTTAGCCTATTGGACAGTAATACAAATGCAAGCTACCCTTCCCATATGCATAGTAGCGAGCAAGAATCGAACAATAGTATACTTTTAACTTTGTCTTCAGTTGAAAGTAAGTTTAAAGGTCACGGCTTTAGCGAAATTAGTGTTTTAGAGGATGGGGTGCCAATTATGTACAATGATTTATTGGAGTTGAATGCTTCAATCGATATTCATGATTTTGATGATCCTAGTAAGGTCATCTCATCCGGTGGTATCGGGAGTAACCCAAATGCAATAGTTCAAAATTGAAAGTTGAAAAAATTTGTAAAACATCTGTTATTGGGTTTACTGGCTATAGCATTGCTCGACTTTGCAATAGGTAGTTCGCTAGAGCATTTTTATTTCAAACAAGATTCCGGGTTTCAATACCGTACGACCTATTCCTTAAATCATGTAAAAGATGATCTGATGATTTTTGGATCGTCAAGAGCCAATCACCATTATGTCCCGCACGTATTTGAATCTGAATTGGATGTAAGTTGTTATAATACCGGCAGAGATGGGACTTATTTCTTTTATCAAACGGCTCTTTTAAAAACAATGTTAAAAAGACATCGACCAAAGGTTATAGTTTATGATTTCTACGGAAGTTTTGAGTATTCACAAAGCGACTATGATAGACTATCTTCCTTGTTGCCCTACTACGAGCAACATGAAGAAATTCAAGAAGTTTTAGCACTTAAAGGACCATTTGAAAAACTCAAAACGCTTTCAAAAATTTACCCATATAATTCTTTGTTATTAAATATAATAAAGGGCAACATGGAATTTAATAAAGAAAGGAGTAAAGACTTTAAGGGGTATGTTCCCTTACCTAACGTTTGGAACAATACGCTAGAGCCATTAAAAACTGCAAGCGAATATCAGTTCGATCAAAATAAGCTAAAGGCCTTTGAAGAGTTCATATACCTGTGTAAAAAGAACAATATTGAGTTATACGTAGTTGTTTCTCCCGTGTTTTACGAGTATGAATCTGATTTTTCAATTGCTACTTGTGAAAAAATTTGTTCAGAACAAAATATTCCATTTTACGATTTTACAAAAAACCATGCGTTTTTACGAAAACCGGAATGGTATGCCGATATCTTACATTTAAATCAAATTGGGGCCAAAAAGTTTTCAGGGATGATCGCAGATTCATTACAGGTAAATAGCGGTCATTTAAAGAAGTAACGCTTAAAAATCACAATGATTTTTAATGCTTATTTCTAAATGCGATTAACTCATTTTCAGTATATCTTTTTTCATATGGATATAATTTCCTTTCATGCTCTAGTATTTCTTCTATGCTAAATCGGTACTTCAGTATTCTTGCAGGCACACCACCGATTATCGAATAAGGAGCACATGATTTATTAACCACCGCGCCTGCGGAAATTATAGCCCCTCTTCCTATTCTTACTCCGGAAAGTACGGTAACATTGATTCCCAACCAATTATCGCCCTCAATCACCACATCTTGATCATTTTCAGGCTTTTTTTCGTAGTCATTGTTGAACATAAAATGACCCACCTTATCGATTCTGTGATTTCCAGAAATTATTTTTACATACGGAGCGATATCCACTTTTTTTCCGATTATTACTTTTGCGTTAGTTGAATAGATTACCGCATATCTGGCAATTTTTAGGTCACCTTCAAAATAAAAATTAGATACTCCTTTAAATACCGAAGTAGATGGTTTGATCATAACGTTGCGACCACACTTGCCCATTGCTTTTTTTGTAAAAAAACCCCAAAATTTATCACTAAAAAATTCAATTGATTTTTCTAGAATAATAAAGTTCTCTAGTATTTTTTTAATTAGCATATAAACAATAGATTTACTTGCCTCGAGGAATTATTAAAATCGGAGTTGTTAGCATTATTTTAACTAAATATATGTATTCTTAGCACAATTGTGCTCGGGAACGGAGTTTTATGCAGATAATCCTCATAATAATAAAATGAATTTTTGATGATAGGTCTATTTATTCATAACGAACGTATTTAGTAAATCATATGTTACTAGTTAGGAGTTTAAATGAATCATCAAGGAAAAAATATCCAAAAATTTCGCGTGTTTCTATAAAACTATTTTATTCCTCAGTTCTATAACCTCTAAATATTCTTAGGTCATTAAAGTAAAGTCACAGTTATATAAGAATAGTTTTTGGGGACTTGCAGGTTCTTTGCTTCAGAACTTTTTTTTGAGCCTTTTTTTTATTTTACTTGCTCGACATTATTCTATTGAAGATTGGTCAAAATATTTAATAGCAACTAGTGTCTATCAGATGGTGGCGGCAATCTCCACTATGGGTTTAGGCCAATGGTTTATTCGTGAAGTCGTAAATGCCGATGATAAAAATATATTAGTAGCAAAGTTTTTAAAAATGCAAACCTACTTCGGTTTCTTTTTTTTTGCAATCAATCTGATCATTGTCCTCGCCATCTACGATGACTTCACAATGCGCTTGCTTTCTTTTCTCTTTGCTTTTAATGTTGTCTTTGACAACATTATCTATTCCATTAAGAATATCAATATCGCTCAATTTGCCCAAAAGAAAACGGTAGCCGTATTATCAATAGAAGCATGCGCCAAATTCGCACTTGCCTGCTTGGTATATGTTTTTCCAATTTCGATAGTAACACTTGCCATATTACTTGTCTTGCTAAGACTGGTCTCCTTAAACTTATTTCTCAGGATAGGTGCTCCTGCTGGAATAAAATTAATGGGTTTCTGGAAGGTAAGATTACCACTCAATAATATCGTCGTAATCATAAAAGAGTATTGGCCATTTGCGGTCATAGGTAGTGCCTATATTGTATACTGGAAAATAGCCACCTTGATTATTTCAAAAAAATTACCACTTGAAGCTGTTGCCGATTTCGAAAACTCCTTTAAAGTATTTTCTTTAGCGCAGCTGCTGCCGGTAGTAATCGCATCTACAGCTCTTCCTAGAATGGTAAGTCTTTTCAAAGAACAAAAGATAGATGAACTCCGAAAATTGTATATGAATTTATTTTGGTTTTTTTGTATCTACGGTATAGGAACCTATACATTTATGTACTCTTTTGGTTTTCAAATTATACCGTTTTTATTTGGTGAAAAGTACGGTGAAACTGCAATCTACACCCAAGAAATATTCTTGACCATGTTAATAATGCCTACCACTTTTTTACAAGCCCAACTTTTGATTACGATGAAATTGGAAAAGCTTGATATGTGGTTCAATATTAAAAGGTTGGTTTTAAATGTGCTCATTTGTCTTGTTGGCCTTTATTACGTTAAGTCCTTGTCGGTTGTTAATTATTCAATTTTTATATCTTTCGTTGTATTACATATATCCCAAGATGTTACGCTTACACGAAAAAAATTATTGCGTGTTTCTGAAACTATTAAATTTTTTGGGATTACAGCATTACTCATTCTGTGCTATTTTTGGTTATCAAAATTTCTCAATCCTGTTATTCTTTTTTGTTCATTCTGGATAGTTATTTGCACCATATACTACTTTTTGTACGGAAAATCGATGTTAGATTTCAGAAAAGATAAAACCGATATTTAAGTGATGAGCTTCCCATGCCTTTTTAAAATTGAATTTATAACCATCTCAGCGACTATGATTTGTTGATGATAATTTAATTGTTTACCAACATGAATGTTATCTTTGACCCCGCCTTTTAAAAGTGAATTGTAGAAAAGACAAAAACGCAATTGGAATTTTCACTAAAACCAAATCAACGTTTTAAGGTAAATCGTTTCAAGCGGTATTCTTTGATTGTCACAAAGAGTGATTGCAGTTATAAACTATACACATATGTCCGGTCAAAATTTTAACAGTCAAATAAAATTTTATTTGCCAAAAGGTCAAATTAATGATGCTACGGCATATTATATCGACTTAATTAAAAATGCCTTTGTTCGCTCGAATTTTAGGGTATCTACTTTTCACAAGAATGATTTTGAACTCGAGGATTCCGATTATATTGTAGTCGTAAGCCCTAAAGATTTTCTTGGTGTTTACAGAAGAAATCGGAAAGCGAAAATAATCATATGGTTCCAAGGATTACTTCCAGAAGAAAACAAGATGCTAATGGGTGCAAATTTGTTCCAAAAATTACGTTTCCCAATTTACAATTGGATGGAGCGGAAAACCATACACCATAGCTATTTTAATTTTTTCGTGTCCGATAGAATGAAAAGACATTTCAGCGAAAAATACGCCTACGACAACAGTAATTTTTTAATCATTCCATGTTACAATAAAAATCTTAAGCGAGAATATTTTTCTTCAAGTATAAAACCGAAAACCAGTTTTGTTTATGCGGGTGGTATTTACCCATGGCAGTGTTTTGCCGAAACGATAGCTATCTATAAGGAAGTCGAAAGAAAGAATAACAATGCTTTCTTGACCGTTCTTACAAAAGATCAGGAAAAGGCCGAAAATATGATCAAAATGGAGGGCATAAAAAATTACAAGATCAATTATGTCAGCCTAGAGGAAGTCATGCATGAACTGGGGAACCATAAATATGGATTTTTATTGAGGGAGGATAACATTGTAAATAACTGTGCGACCCCGACGAAGATGAATACCTATTTGTCAGCTGGTCTCATGCCAATTCATACCTATGCGGTACATTCATTTAACGAGCATATTAATTTAGATAAATTTGAAATCAAAGGAAATCTGGAATCTGAAAAATCAAAATTAGCGGAAGAGATACTGGTACACGACGACATTCAAATCGATTACAATACGTATTATGATGTTTGTCATTCGAATTTTAAGGAGTATTTTGACGATACCCATTATATTGAAAAGATTACGTCTGAATTAATATCAAGAATACATGCAAATTAAAAACCTTATCATTTTCGGTACGCGTCCAGAAGCGATCAAAATGGCGCCTTTGGTCAAGGAGTTTTTAAGCGACACGCGTTTTGAAACCAAAGTATGTGTCACTGCCCAACATCGCGAAATGTTGGATCAGGTTCTGAATTTTTTCGAAATCAAGCCCGATTATGATTTAAACCTTATGAAACCCGGACAGAACCTTTACGGACTAACTGCCGATATCATAACAGGTTTGCAACCTGTTTTGGAAGAATTTCAACCCGATTATGTGTATGTGCATGGTGATACCACAACTACGATGGGCGCTAGTATCGCTTCCTTTTACGCGGGGGCCAAAATATGCCATGTAGAAGCAGGCCTTCGAACTTTTAATAAGAAATCGCCATTTCCGGAAGAAATCAATAGAACGATTACGGGTCATGTCGCGGATTATCATTTTGCTCCGACCCAAACATCATATGATAATTTAATCCGTGAGAATGTTTTGGCTAAAACTATTTTGATTACGGGAAATACGGTCATAGACGCACTGTTGGAAAGTGTCGATAAAGTTGATACGTTGGAAAATGAGGAGATTGAAAACCTGAAAAGTCAAATTGATACGACCAAACGTCTGATTCTGGTTACGGGACATAGACGTGAAAACCATGGACAAGGTTTTATAAATATCTGCTCGGCCTTAAAAAAAATAGGGGAATCTGTTGACGATGTGCAAATCATATATCCTGTGCATCTAAACCCTAAAGTTCAAGAACCTGTTTACGAAATCTTGGGGGATAGTGATTTTATTAAATTAATTGATCCCTTGGCCTATCCGGCCTTCGTCTGGTTGATGAACAAGTGCCATTTGGTAATTACCGATAGCGGTGGTGTTCAAGAAGAAGCTCCCAGCCTGGGCAAACCGGTTCTAGTGATGCGGAATACCACCGAACGACCGGAGGCTGTTGAAGCGGGAACCGTAGTGTTAGTAGGAACCGACAAAGAGAAAATTGTAAAGGAAACCTTAAATCTGCTAGGTAATGACGACCTGTATAAAAAAATGAGTAAACTACATAATCCTTATGGAGATGGTCACGCCAGTAAGCGTATCGTTCAATTCATTAGTGAAATAGCATCTAAATAGTAACGCCTTGATGATTTTCTAGCTCGGTCAGATTTTCTTGTTAAGACGTAGTTTCGGATATTTATTTAAGTCTACCAAGCTATATCCAAAATCGTTAACGATCTTTTCAAATTCTTCAATACTCTTTTTCTTTTGATATCTTTTCAGGAATTGCCAAGATTTATCTTTATTCCAGCGATCAAAATATTTGCCATTAAAATTCTTGAAATTATTGACAAATGAAATATCGGTATCTAAAAAATCTTCAACTTCCTTTATCACTTTCTCCGGAGAGGCAACCATTTCTTCGTAGCTAAAATAGAGCTCTTTATTTATTTTTTTTCTATCATTTCGATATATTTCATGGGCAGTGACCCAATGCTTGATCAAATTAGGTACGGAGGTTCTGCTCCATTTTTTAGTGGCCAAGGAGACGGCTATCGGATGTCTTGAAATCGTAATAAAATAAGCTTTAGGAAATAACTCTTGAAAAAAGCGCATTCTGATCAAATTCGGAGGCGATTTTTCAATCCAAAAAGGTTTTTCCTTGTCCCAATATTTTCCCCATTCCTTTAAAATTTTTTCCCTGTTTCCCGGAGTTATCAAAGCACTGGTTTCATCTAATCTAGAGTTCTGGTCGAATGCGAATTTACCCGGTCCCCCGAAATCCATATCCGGCGGGAAAACACTTTGTAGATGCTGGCCCTCATCCTCAAATATACCCGTATCGTGAAAACCTGAAAAATGTTCTGAATTGCTAAGGGTCTTATGTAAAATGGAAGTCCCACTTCTATGTAAACCACATATGAAAACGAGTTTCTGCATTGATATTTTTTTACAAATGTATAATTAATCATCCGAGCTTAACAACGGACGCGCCACATAATTCTACTCGACTGTTCGTACTTTTAAGAAGAATGTAACTATCCTAATCCTACTTTGCGGATAAACCAAGCCATAAAGAATTTTTGGAAACTGACCTTGCCCGACTGCGTCGTTCAAAAACATGCTCCCGAAGCAGCAGTTTTAGGGTGATTTAGATTAAACAATCATACCAGCCGCGACGGTTTCATGCGTGCCGTCGTCAACTAGAATAATACTGCCGGTCACTCTATTTTCCCTATAAGAATCGACCATTAGGGGTTTCGTTGTTCGAATTCTTACTTTACAAATATCATTCATGTCTATTTGTGAATCATCCGCTTTTCGGGCAAGCGTATTAATGTCTATTTTGTAAATGACCTCTTTGATCATTGCTTTTTGCTCGTTCGAGGTATGTCTTATGCTATATTTGGCTCTTGGTTTGGCCGAATCATTATGTAACCAACACAGCATAACTTCTATATCCTGTAATCCTTCGGGTTGATTTTTTGATCTTACGATCATATCGCCCCGACTAATGTCGATGTCGTCTTCCAAGGTAATGGCGACCGACATTGGGGCAAAGGCTTCGTTGATTTCACCGGAAGGGCCGCCGATCGATTTGATGACGGAAGTGAAGCCGGATGGCATGACGGTAATTTCATCACCTGTTCTAAGAATGCCACTTGCCATTCTACCGGCATAGCCTCTATAATCCAAAAAACCTTCGCGTTGCGGGCGTAGAACCGTTTGAACCGGAAAACGGGCATCGACTTTGTTTATATCGCTGCTAATGTGCATCGTTTCCAATGTATGAAGCAATGGGCCACCCTGATACCAGGGCATATGCTCCGATCTATGAACCACATTATCGCCCAACAAAGCGCTTATAGGTATAAATCGGATGTCCGTAATTAACAACTTCGAAGAAAATTCTTCGAATTGTTTTAAAATAGTATTGTATACTACTTCCTTAAAATCGACCAAATCCATCTTGTTTATGCAAACAATAACATGCGGAATTCTGAGAAGGGAAGCTATGAACGCATGCCGTTTGGTCTGTTCTATAACACCATGACGGGCGTCAACTAAAATTATGGCCGCATTCGCCGTAGAGGCACCGGTTACCATATTTCTAGTATACTGAATGTGACCGGGAGTATCCGCGATTATGAATTTTCTCTTTGGTGTCGTGAAATAACGATAGGCTACATCTATGGTAATTCCCTGTTCGCGTTCGTCCCGAAGTCCGTCGGTGAATAGTGCAAGGTCAACACCTTCGTGGCCTTTTTGTTTGCTGGTATTTTCAATGGCCTCAAGTTGATCTTCAAAAATCGACTTAGAGTCGTATAATAGTCGTCCAATTAAAGTACTCTTGCCGTCATCTACGCTTCCTGCGGTAGTAAACCTTAATAATTGATTATTCGTTATTTCCATTATAAATCGTTGAATTTGCTGATCATTTCCGCATTATCGAAAAGGGCGTTGATTTTGTCGAGATTAAAAATATCCTTGCTTTTTTCGATCTTCCATAGCCGTCTCTGAGCGTTTGTCATCTGTTCTGTTACCACGTTCGGTTTGCCGCATCGATGATACTTCCTGCACAATCTTTTCTAGTGTATCGGCCTCCGATTCTATTCCTCCGGTAATGGTAATATCACCTAAAGTGCGAAATCTGATTTTTTTGGTCAGTATTTCTTCATCTTTCTCCAGTACCAAGAACTCCGAATTCGGAATCCATGAATTACTTCGCCAGACCACTTCTCTTTGATGCGCAAGATAGAGTGACGGAATGGCTATGTTTTCTCTCTTTATGTAATTCCAAACATCCATCTCTGTAAAATTACTGATGGGGAAAGCACGAAAGTGCTCTCCTTCTTGATACTTGCCGTTGAAAATATTCCAAAGCTCTGGCCGTTGGTTTTTTGGGTCCCATTGCCCAAAATCGTCCCGATGGGAAAAAAATCGCTCTTTCGCCCGCGCCTTTTCCTCATCCCTTCGTCCGCCTCCAATTGCACAATCGATTTTGTGTTCCTCTATGGCATCTAACAAAGTTGTTATTTGCAAGGCGTTGCGAGTAGCATTTTTACCTTTTTCCTCGGTTACCCTACCTTCATCGATCGACTCTTGAACCAAGCCCACGATTAAGCGTGCGTTTAATTCGGTCACCAGATCGTCGCGAAATTTTATCGTTTCGGGAAAGTTGTGTCCTGTATCCACATGCATAAGCGCAAAGGGAATTTTGGAGGGGTAAAATGCCTTTTTCGCCAAATGGGTAATAAGGATTGAATCTTTCCCACCTGAAAATAGTATTACCGGATTTTGGAACTGTGCCCAAACCTCCCTTAAAATGAATATCGCTTCAGATTCCAATTCATCCAAATAATTTAAATAGTACTTGCCCATATTCTGAGAATCTTAGATTTTACTTTCGATTTTTTTTATGATTAAATCTACCGCTTGCGCTATGGTATGATCATCGGTTAATTCGATATCAGGTTGCACCGGTGCCTCGTAAGGTGCTGAAATACCGGTCATATTTTTTATTTCCCCTTTTCGTGCCTTTGCATAAAGGCCTTTGACATCCCTCTTTTCGCACAGTTGTAAACTGGTATTTACAAAGACCTCGACATAATTATCATTTCCTACGGTATTCTTTATAAAAAGTCTATCTTTTGTATATGGGGCGACAAAAGCAGCTAGCACAACAATTCCGGCATCGATAAAAAGTTTAGCGATTTCACCTATTCGTCTGTTGTTCTCCGATCTATCTTCCGGACTAAAGGAGAGTCCTCTATTTATTCCTTTACGGATGTTATCACCATCAAGAACGTACGTTTTTATTTTTTTCTCGAAAAGCCTTTGCTCTAGGGCATTTGCAATGGTAGATTTTCCCGAACCGGATAATCCCGTAAAGAAAATGAGAAAAGAATTGTGTCCGTTCGCTTTTCTTCTGTCCTCTCTACCGACCTTGTAAGAATGTTTGGTTATATTTTTATCCATTTGCTTTTCGTGTTCTTTCGGACAATCCAAAATTTATTTTGTACCAAGTGCGCTCATGTAGATAGTACAACAACATTTTTGTGATTACCTCTAAGACGCCTATTTTCAGTCCTGTCAAAGGATTTCCAGAAATGAGCCAAGAAAGCATCACCGTATCCAGAGTGCCAATTATGCGCCAGGAAATAGTCTTGATAATGTGCCTTTTACGACTTTCCCTGACGTTAATTTTAAACCAAACCCTTTCATGAACATAATATAATATCAGTTTAGTGATTACTTCTGAAAAGCCGATTTTTAAACCGGTCAACGGATTTCCTGTAATCAACCATGATAATAAAATCGTATCTAAAGTGCCAACCGCCCGCCAAGTAAAGGTTTTCGCAAGGTGTCTTTTATAGGAAACTTTGCTCATTGGTTACTCACTAGAAAATAAGGGTTTAAAAGATTTTCCTTGTTGTAAGTTACCTCTTTCTGAGTATGTTGTGAGATTACTTTTACCCCAACAGCAGAGCAAATAGCATGCCCGGCAGCAGTGTCCCATTCCATAGTTGGTGCAAATCTCGGATACACATCGGCCTTGCCCTCTGCGACCAAACAGAATTTTAAGGAACTTCCTTTAGAGACAATTTCAACTTCGGGGAATTCTTGCTTTAATTCTTCTGTAAAATAAATAGTATCATCATTCATATGTGACCGGCTAGCTACGACTCTTATTGATAAGCTTTTATTGGAATTAGGATAAATACGATCAATTTCATCATTTAGTTTATTCGTTACGACATGTTCTAAGTCTAAAACTGTTTTGAATGCCTTTTTTTCGTCAACTACGGCATAATAAAGTTCCCTTGTGACGGGTACATAGATTACTCCAAAAACCGGGATTCCGTGATTGCATAGCGCTATATTTACGGTGAATTCCCCATTTCTTTTTATAAACTCTTTTGTTCCGTCTAGCGGATCAACAATCCAACAAGACGTCCATTCTTTTCTTGTGGAATAAGCCAATTGCTTGCTCTCCTCGCTAATGATGGGAAGGTCCGTCTCATTTAAGATTCCTACGATTTTTGCATTTGCTGCACTATCCGCAACGGTAAGTGGTGAATCATCTTTTTTATAATCAACATGAATTTCATCTTGATTGTAGACCTTCAATATCGCCTTACCACCTTCGATTGCCGCTTGTATTGCTGTTTGATATATTCGTTTCATAGGGAATTTTCATGTTTATTCACATGCTGGGAAAAAAGCCTTTGAACCGATTCGATAAAATCAAATTTTAAAGAATATCCATTAAAGGCAAATAGGGAACGAAAGTAAAAGCTTTTACAAAAGAATAAAAATTAAACCCTGAATAATCGGGCAACATCAAAAAGCTTCGTTCAATTAGCAATTATCGCACTAAGGAAGAAATATTTGAATTGAATTAGGGTTGTTGCACTACGGGGTTGTTACATTATAGTATACTTAAGATTTTTATGTAGAGTAGTAAAACGATATTGCCTTCGTATTAGGGGGAATACTCTTTTATGAAAGTATAAGATGGGTTTTATTGCTGTTAAATCAACCGTACCTTGCTTTTTATCGAACAATAGGGTTTATATATCGAGAATATTGAGGTGTAAGTCGAAAAAAAAATAAGCAACTGCCATATTGAAGTAATTTTACAAGTTAAATTAGTAGGTCAAGAGATACGACTAATAAGAAAAAAGCTATGAAAAATCTTTTTGTATTTTTTTTAGTACTGGTTTGTACCAACTTTGGTACGGCCCAAGTTAAGATAGGTGACAATCCTCAATCGCTTGACCCAACATCCATATTAGAGCTGGAAAGCAATTCTAAGGTATTGGTTATAAGTCGAATGCCGGAGGCTGAGATATTAGGTCTAACCCCTTTGCAGGGTGCCGTGGTCTACAATACCGATGCATCTTGTATCTTTTACTACGATGGTTCGAATTGGAATAATTTATGTAACGGTGGTAGCACGGGAAACATATCCTGGGGAACGATTACCGGTAATTTGACCGATCAAGCGGATTTGGCCGATGAATTACAAAACTACGTTGATCTAACAACTGAGCAATCGATTGCGGGAGAGAAAACACTTACCGAAAAGTTCACCGTAGATACGGGCACCCCGACCGACCGGGTCGCCGAATTCCTGGGCCGTGTAAAAGGTGAGGACGGTACGGCCCCGGAGGACTTCGTTACCAAAGCGCAATTAGATGCTTCTGGCGGAGGAGGTGGTGGTGGAGGCACTTGGGGCTCGATTACCGGTACGCTCTCCGATCAAATGGATTTAGCCGCTGCATTTCAGAATTATGTAGATCTTGCTACCGCCCAATCGATAGCAGGTGAAAAAACACTTACCGAAAAGTTCACCGTAGATACGGGTACTACGACCGATCAGGTCGCCGAATTTTTAGGCCGTGTAAAAGGTGAGGACGGGACGGCTCCGGAAGACTTTGTTACCAAAGCACAGCTAGATGCTTCACCTGGAGGCGGCGGTGGAACTTGGGGCTCGATTACCGGTACGCTCTCCGATCAAACGGATTTGGCCGCTACATTTCAGAATTATGTAGACCTTTCTACCGCTCAATCGATAGCAGGCGAGAAGACGCTTACCGAAAAGTTTACCGTAAATACGGGTGGTATGAACGACCAGGTCGCCGAATTTCTGGGCCGTGTAAAAGGCGAAAATGGTACCGAATTAGATGACTTTGTCACAAGGCGTCAATTGAATGCGGTTGTTGCAACAGGAGCGAGTGGTGAAGAAGGATCAATTTTTTTTGCAGGAACGGACACAGGGCTTACTGAAAACAATGATCAATTATTTTGGGACAATACCATTAATCAACTTAAGGTGGGCAATAACGTTCTTCCAAATCAAAATGGCTCAACTAATTCTACACTAAATATACAAGGTTCGGTCTCAAAACGTATAACCTTTGGTGAAACCATATTGAACGAAACGCATCATACAGTTATTATTAATGACCCAGCCCTGACCGCCGCAGTAATTGTTTTACCACCCGCTAACACATGTACAGGCCGAGTATACATTATAAAGAAAAGACCTAACATAGCAATCACGATTCAAGGGGATTATATTGACAGAAACTATGTTACTACTACTGTAATGAATGATAATATTCTACACATACAGAGTAATGGTTTTCAATGGGAGCAGATCAACTAGCAACTACGTTCAATAAAACGATTGATTACGTTTCACCATCCTTAAGATTTAGTTTTTAGTAGATAGGATGAGGTTTAGGTCGTTAAACAATATGGTTAACGGCCATTTAAATTAATTTTCGAGTGTTCCAAAACGTATGTATCTTGCCATAAATACCTTAAAACTCTAAGTTCAACGGGTTTATTTGGGAACCGATCATCTATCGGGTAATTTTCGCAATTAAATTAAAAAGTTATTAGATTATTTTAATTATGCCCAAAGCGAAGAATGTCGTCTTATTGACAAACTTAAAAGAAATCATAAATTCAACTAAATGGCGTTGAGAGAGTGATCTTATGTGCTGTAATAGACTGATTCGCTGTTGTCTTAGGCGACATTTTTTGAAGTATAGTTATTAATTAAAAATAAAATTCCCTATATGTACGAAGAGAACAAATCGAGTGCTGACGAGAACATCTTACGAATGCTCTTAGCCATGTTTTTACCTTATTGGCCGTTGTTTGCACTATTGATTCCCGTTTGTTTTATCGGGGCCTGGGGATACCTTAAAACTACTACTCCAGTCTATGAAGCTTCGGCAACTCTTATCATTAAAGATGAAAACAAAGGCGTAGATGATGCGAAGGTTTTGGAAGCCATGAATCCCTTTGACTCAAAGAAAATAGTTGAAAACGAACTCGAAATCATAAAGTCAAGAACCATAATGACTCAAGTGGTTAAAGGGTTACAATTATATGCACCTTTTTATGAAGATAAATTGTACGGCTCTAAGGAAGCGTATACTACTTCGCCAATAGCAGTTGAACTAAGAAATCCGGAAAATATCGTTCTACCATCAGGTGGAGAACCTTTAAAGTTTTATTTCGAATATGATTCGGTTAAGAACTCAGTTGAAATCGATAACAAGTCATACCCAATTGGCGAATGGGTTGAAGGCCCTATTTTTGGAGAAACAAGGTTCGAGTTAAATGAGAATAAATCAGAAAATGCTGAACGAGCGATTTACTATACCTTCATGAATCCTAAAAAGCTTAGCATAAGTCTTTTAGGAAGCTTGGAAGCCAGTCCCACGGATAAATTATCGACGGTTGTTCGACTTACTTACCGCGATCCTATACCGCAAAGAGGTGAGAATATACTGAATCATTTGATTGCGGCGTACAATCAAAAAGCTATTTCCGACCGGGATGAACTTGCCTCGAACACACTTACCTTCATTGATGAGCGTATGAGTGAAGTTGAAAAAGAGCTCAATGCGCTTGAATCTTCGATTCAACGCTTTAGGTCGGAAAAGGGTGTAGTTGATTTAAGTGAACAAGGAAAACTTTATCTATACGACGTTGGCGAATACGACCGCCAAATAGCGAGGATAGATAGGCAACTTGCCGTTTTGAACAAAGTTCAACAATATGTAATTTCTAAAAAAAACCAATCCGGTATCGTACCATCTACTCTAGGGGTAGAAGACCGTGTTTTATCTCAATTGTTAGAGAAACTATATGATTCAGAAGTAGAATATGAGAAATTACGAAAAACGACTGCAGAGAACAACCCAATTCTTACCTCATTAGCCGATGAAATCAATAAGATAAGACCTAGCATACTCGAGAATATACGAAATCAAAAAAATAACCTTACCACAAGTTTGAGTAGCTTAAATTCCAATGCTGATCAATCTGCCTCGGCACTCAAGAATATTCCGGAAAAAGAACGAGCGTTGTTAGAGATTGAAAGGGGGAAAGAAATCAAAAACGAACTCTATTCATTTTTGCAGCAAAAAAGAGAAGAAACAGCCCTTAGTTATGCACCAAATGGTGGTGACGGAAGAATTGTTGATTTGGCGCAATCCTCCGCAGGTCCTGTTTCACCGAATTCTTCACTTATTTATTTGGTGGCTTTGGTGTTGGCTTTCGGGATAGGGTTGGGTTATATCATTTTTAAAGAGATGCTGAACAAAAATGTGCTATTCCGTTCAGAAATTGAAAATGCTATCGATGCACCTGTGGTTTTAGAGTTGCCACATTTAGATGACGTAAAAGAGTCGCAAAAATCTACGAATTTCATAACCAATATATTTTATAGACTAGGGCTAAGGAATATTCTTCGTTCAAATCGGCAAACTATTAAAACAAAACAAAATGAGGCAGTACTAATACATCATTTTAGACAACTTGGGTCCTCAATGGGTTTGTATAGCCGTGTTTTCAAGAAAAAGAAAATTTTGGTTACCTCAAGTATTGAAGGTGAGGGAAAAAGCTTTGTTAGTACCAACCTCTCCTTTAGTCTAGCTCAATCAGGTAAAAAAGTAGCTCTTGTCGATATGGATTTTTTGAAA
The DNA here is from genome assembly GCF_005943945.1 of Aggregatimonas sangjinii. Lineage (GTDB taxonomy): Bacteria > Bacteroidota > Bacteroidia > Flavobacteriales > Flavobacteriaceae > Pelagihabitans > Pelagihabitans sangjinii. The sequence goes on from NZ_CP040710.1 coordinate 293,842, forward strand.
CCCCAAACATCCCGTTACTTTAAGCTCCTCAATCAGAGAGGTGTTTTAGATTATTTATCACATAAAGCGGAGTACGCGAAGATTTTGACTAATTCACATGGGAATAAAAATCTATATATAGTTCCTGTTGGAAATAGGGTTGATGACCATACCCAGCTTCTTTTAAATGGAAAATTAGAGGTTCTTTTTAAAGAATTATCCAGTGATTTCGATTACGTGATAATCGACTCGGCTCCGGTAAATCTTGTGGCCGATGTTAAACTATTGGCAGAGTACAGCGATGAAACTATTTACGTTATACGACACGGTAATACACCTTTGAAAATTCTCAAGCATTTAGATGACTCCGAGACTTTGGAGAATCTTAATAATGTGTCGGTTGTTTTTAATGGAATAAAACAAAGAGGCCTCGTTAAAGGCGATTACAATTATGGTTATGGTTTGAACACTAAATTATATGGAGAGGCGTATGGTGCTGAAATGGAATCAAAATCATAAGTGGCGGCATAAATGTTATTATGCTAGATAGTATTGTCGGAGCAGGAATACAAAACATGAAAGAACAATTGAAATCTTTTGTAAGGAAATCACCTTTTCTATTGAAGGCAATTAGAAATTTTAGAGAAGGTAAAATGTTTGAGAAATCATATTTAAAATCCATTCAAGGAAATGATAATGTTCTTAAAATTGAAACTTCGGCTCGACTGAACAACTGTAAAATTGATATCATCGGCAATTCAAACTACATTAGCATCGAGGACGAAAGTGTTTTGAACAATGTTGTCATATTCATTAGAGGTAACAAAAATCAAATTATCATCTCAAGAGAAGTAAAGTTCAATCGCGGTGGGGAGTTATGGTTCGAAGATGATTTTTGCGAATTGTTTATTGGTGAAAATTCAACATTTGAAGACACGCATATTGCCGTAACGGAACCAAAGTCGAAGTGCACCATAGGTAAAGATTGTATGTTTGCAAACAATATCGATATTAGAACCGGCGATTCGCATTCGATCATTGATATTAAAAGTCAGAAAAGAATTAATCTTGCGGAGAACGTTAGCATAGCGGATCATGTATGGGTGGGTGCCCATGCTTCTATACTCAAGGGATCAAGCTTAGCGCCAAATTCAAATTGTAGCAACTAGATCCGTGGTAACCAAACGCTTTGAAGAAGGAGGAGTAATTATTGCCGGAATACCTGCAAAGGTGGTTAAACAGGATATCACATGGGATAGAAAAAGAATTTACTAGATAGCCTTCAACCAATTATTTCCTCGGACAAAACAAGAAAAACACATCCCATAGGTTTGATTCAAAAAATTAAAAACATTCTTTTCGGAGGGCACGAACGAACCGCAAAGGCCAATAAGAATATTTTAGGCTCTTTTATAATAAAAGTGGTCAGTATTGTAATTAGCTTGGTCGTTGTGCCACTTACGCTTAATTACGTGAATCCTTCTAGATACGGTATTTGGCTCACACTTAGCTCAATCGTTGCTTGGTTCAGCTTTTTTGATATCGGTATTACCCACGGTTTAAGAAATAAATATGCAGAGGCAAGAGCTAAAGGTGACAATAAAAGTGCCCAAATTTATATCAGCACTACTTACGGAATCTTAGCCATTGTTTTCATAACGATCTGGCTGTTATTTCTAGTAATCAATCCTTTTTTGGATTGGTCTGATTTATTAAAACTTTCCCCGGAATACGGTTCCGATGTTTCAAAACTGGCTCTAATAGTCTTTACTTACTTCTGTATGCAGTTTGTACTAAGAACAATTACTACCATTATTTCTGCGGATCAAGAGCCGGCCAAAGCCTCACTGATCGATGTAATCGGCCAAATCATTTCATTGGTGGTCATAGTGATACTTGTGAAAACGACTGAGGGTTCCTTGGTAAACCTTGGCATTGCGCTTTGTGCTTCACCACTTTTGGCACTTATTGGAGCTAATATTTTCTTTTTCAAAGGAAAATATCGCGAATTCAAACCTACATTCTCAAAGGTGAAATTTTCGTACGCGAAGAGTCTTTTTAATCTTGGTGTCGTGTTCTTTATTATTCAAATTGCTGGCTTAATACAGTTCGAATCCGCCAATGTTATCATTTCTAGAAACTTTGGTCCCGCCGATGTAACCGATTACAATATCGTTTTTAAATACTTCGGGGTTTTAAGCATGGGATTTACTATTTTTTTAACGCCATTTTGGTCAGCGGCCACTGAAGCATATGTTAAAAATGATATTGGGTGGATAAGGGATAGTATGAAAAAATATAATGTCCTTAATATTTTCTTTGTCCTTCTCGGGATTATCATGTTGTTTTTTGCCGACGACATCTACGATTTATGGTTGGGGGAAGAAACCGTAAACATCGACTTTTTATTATCGCTTTGGGGCCTGATATTTTTTACCGTTTCTATTTTCGGATCAAAATATGTTAGTTTTTTAAACGGAATCAGTGCACTTCGCCTTCAATTTTGGGCGAGCGTGGTAAGCCCTGTAGTATACTTAATCTTAACTTTAGTTTTTATTGAATATTTCAAGATGGGAGTTTATGCATTATTTGTGGCATCCGTAGTTGCGAATTTCAATGCCTTTATCTTAGCACCTATTCAATATCACATGATAATCAATAAAGGCAAAAAGGGAATTTGGATTAGGTAGTGCTGAGCGCCAAGAAAATAATCAAATGAAGAACGATAGTTTTAAAACAAGGCTTACCAGGAACCTATGGAGCAATTTTAAGGATATCTTCTATTCCGAGCGTATTGAAGATACGGCTGTAATACAGAACCTTAATTTTACGGCTACAAGAAAACAAAAAAAGGCTATAGTATGTTATTTGACCGTAAGTTATACTGCAGATTGGGGTAATCAAAATATAGGAAGAACACAGCCTTTGGAGATTCTGTCTATCGTAAAGGTTTTATCTGATCTTGATTATGCAATCGATGTAGTAAATTGTAACGACATGCGCGCGTTGCCCATCATCGCATCAAAAGATTATCATCTTGTTTTTGGTTTTGGGGAAGTGTTTTATCAACTTACCCTTAAGCACCCGAATGCGATGTCTATTATTTATATGACCGAGCATCATCCAGATTTTGCCGACCGTGAAGAGAAGAAGCGCATCGCATATTTTTACGAACGTCATCAAAAGAAAGCGCGCATTGTAAGAAGCGGTAATTACTATAAATCTCATTATTTTAACCAGCAATATTCCCATTTGGTGACCCTGGGTGAGGTTGATCCTTTTTTAAAAGAGTATAAATCTCCTTTTACCATATTTCCCACAGGTGTGGTAAATACTAATTTTGTATTTGAAAAAAGAGATCACGTCACTACAAGAAATCATTTCTTATGGCTAGGTTCTTTTGGTGCAGTGCACAAAGGGCTGGATTTATTATTGGATGTTTTTGAGAATCGAGATGATCTTGTTTTACATATTGCCGGCTTGTCGGAAGAAGATGAAGCGCTTTTAACACCTAAGAAAAGAGCGAATATTATAAACCACGGATATCTTAATGTTAAAACAGAAACTTTTCTGGAATTAGTCAAAAATTGCAGTTTCAATATATTGCCATCCTGCTCTGAAGGGTTTTCCACAGCGATTACAACTGGTATGTTTCATGGCTTAATCCCAATTGTAATGCGAGATACGGGATTTAACCGTTTAAAGAATAACGCTATTTTTTTAGAAGACTACAAAGTACCTTATTTAAATCAAAAATTAACTGAAATTTCCGCAAGGCCCTCTAAAGAGTTAGCGAATTTCAGTAAGAGTGTTTTTGAATTCGCGCATGAAAATTTTTCCAATTCCGCTTTTGAAATGAACTTTAAAGAAATCATTGATACAATAATGAAAAATGAACAAAATGATTAAAGTCGTTCATTTACAAACACATCTGCCTTCTTCGGGAAATGCAGCTTTTCGACTGCACCAAGCGCTGAATCAAAATGGTGTGCATTCAAGAATGCTATCTTTGACATCGGATGTAGCGCCAAACACCAATTTAAATCACCTGAATCTAAAAGCCACAATTGTGGCAAGGTTGAACAGTAAATTTCACAATCGTCATAATGAAAATGTTATTGAGAAGTTCGGTCTTTTTTCATATCCCGTTTTAGGTACTGATATTTCAAATCACCACTTTGTACGTGAAGCTGATGTAATCTATATTCACTGGGTGCTCGCAGGTTTTTTGAACTTCTCCGGCCTTGAGAAACTTATGAAATTAGGCAAACCGATTATTTTTTTTATGCACGATATGTGGACCATAACAGGGGGTTGTCATCACAGTTTTACCTGCACAAAGTATTCAGGAACCTGTAGTAAGTGTCAAATGTTCGAAAATGCCAAAACAAACGGGCTTCCTGCAAAAGAACTGCGAAAAAAGGTACGGTTATACCACAAATACGATAATTTAAACTTTGTCTCTCCCAGTAACTGGCTCTACGAGCTCGCAAAGAAATCGGTTTTAACAAAAGACAAGCCGCTTTTTCATATTCCCAATCTTGTTGATACTACAATCTTCAAACCCGCGGATAAAAAGACGGTTCGACAGATTTTAAATTTGCCAAATACTGGAACTCTTATTGGTTTTGGAGCCATTTCACCAAAAAGTCCCTATAAAGGCTGGTCTTACTTAAAGAAAGCCTTCGAGCTTGTAGCTGAACAAGGAAGGGAAGATATTGGTATAGTGATTTTCGGTAGTGATTATGATCAAGAAATAGAGCAGGCACTACCTTTTAAATGCTACTTTGTCGGGCGACTAAGGGATGAGTATTCATCCGCATTGGTATATAATGCCGTCGATCTTTTTGTAGCGCCATCGCTTGCCGAAACCTTCGGCTTGGTGATTCTAGAGTCGCTGCGTTGCGGCACTCCCGTTGTAGCCTTTAAAACTGGCGGAATACCCGAGTTGATACGTCATAAAAAAAATGGCTACCTAGCCAAGTATAAAGATAGTTTAGACCTTGCCGAAGGAATTTTGTTCTGTCTCAATATGTTAAGCAGCGGTGAAGCCTTGCCGGAATTTGATACCGAAGTGATCGTCAAACAACATTTAGCGCTTTATAAACAAATAGCACCAAATAAATTCATTGGTTGAAATGGCAAATTCTCCTAAGGAAATATTTAAAGGGCTGGGTGCGGATTTTCACCAAAAACCAGTGTACTATTATTTTTGGGGCGGCATTTTACTTTATATGCTAGGTTTCGCTATTTCTACAACTCCAAGCCCAATCTATATCATTTGCGATTTACTACGGGTAGTTGGTATTTTGATTTTTGTTGTTTCAGCTACTCAGATGATATCGTATTCCTTTGAAAATAGGTACCTGAAAGTCATTTACACGCTGTATTTAGTTTGGATGGGAATAATTGTTTTTCGAGGTTTAAAATTAGAATATGAATTCACCAAAGATTTACTATTTGATCCTTTTATGGGAGTATTTCTATATTTCGCCCCTCTTTTTCTTCTTTTTCCCAAAACACATTTATTTTACAAGGCTACCTTCAAAATGCTCATTTTTGCAGCCTTGCTATTTGGTGTTTTCATGTTGTATTCTTCAGTAGACCTTTTAAATTTGAAATATGAGTTGGGGCGGGACACGCTTGAATATTACGTTAAGTTATTAGGACTTCCTGTTGGGTTTCTTATACTAACATATCCCTATCAAAATAAACAACGTAGATTTATAGCGGTTTTTGTGATATTATTAGTTTTTTTATCAGCCACATATAGGGCTAGAAGGGGATTAATGTTTATGTCTGGCACCGTATTTATTTTTACTTCTTTTATTTATATCCTAAAAAATAAAAAACAATTTTTAACCATAATTTTTGGCACATTATTACTGTTATTATTTTCTGGGTTTGCCTACACACTTTTTGGAACAGGGGATTCTATTATTTTAAACAAAGTAACGGAACGCTTAGATGAAGATACTCGTACTGGTGTAGAAGAATATTTTTATGCCGATATGCAATTACGCGATTGGATCGTTGGTAGAGGCATGAGTGGTCTTGTCGCGGCACCAATAGATTTAGATCCTTCGGAGGAGCATCCTGGCTATCGTGAAGGAGTTGAGACCGATTACCTTACCATTATTTTAAAAGGTGGGATAATTGGTCTCGGGCTATTACTGTTGA